>NZ_JAYXBQ010000038.1:0-130132 GCF_039668335.1 Mycobacterium sp. SM3041
CGATTTCTCGCCATCGTCTTCACGCTCGGCGCTCACGTTTGGCGCGCGACCGCCTCGGCGACGTGCCGGTGCCCGATGATCTCGAACCCAGCCACGCTCACCGCCGGCGCCAGGCTGGCCACCAGGAGGCAGAGCGCCATCGGCACCCCGACGGCCGCGAGGACCACCGTTGCGATCAGGACCACCGCGGTCAGCACCACCAGCAGCAGGTGCAGGGCATCCACCGAGCGCAGCATCAGCGCGTACAGCACGTAGACCAACGCGATGTAGACGCCGACCGGGATCACCACGCTGAGCACCGTGGCCACCGATCCCAGCGCCGAGTGGTGCTGGATGTAGTACGCGGCGGTGTGCAGGCCGGCACCGGTCGCGACGATGGCGCCGTACACCGGCATGTGCAAATACCCGAACCAGAAGCCCCGCTCGCGGTGCGCGTGCAGGGCGTCGGCCGACGGCACCATGAAGTACACCCACCACATGCCGAAGGTCAGGGCCGTGCCCGCGATCGCCAGCAGCACCGCGTCCCACGACCAGCCGTGCTCGCCGACGACAGCCGACAGCGAGGCGACCGTCCCGACGACACCCTCGCCGAGGGCGATGATCGCCAGCAGTCCGTAGCGCTCGGCGATGTGGTGCGCGTGCCACGGGGTGCCGCCGCACTTGGTCTCGGCGATCATCGGACCGCCCAGCTCGATGAGCGCCAGCAGCACCCAGCAACCCAGTGTCACCGGCACACTCGTCGGCAGGAACACGGTGCCGACCCAGCCCACCTGGACCACCGCCACGATCCAGACGTACGTCATCGCCGCCGCACGCCGCGACGGGTCCTGCTTCGCGGCCCGTAACCACTGGCCCACCAACGCAATTCGCATCACGACGTAACCGGCGACCAGCACCGCGTTGTCGACGTGGTGGCCGTGCTCGATCGAGGCGTAGAACGCGGGCAGGCCGAGTGCCAGGACCAGTACGCCGACCATCTCGATCATGGTCATCAACCGGAACACCCAGTCGTCGGTGTCGTACGCCGAGGCGAACCAGGTGAAGTTGATCCACGCCAGGCAGATCGCGAAGGTGGAGAACACGAAGCCCGTGATGCCGGCGCCGACGTGGCCCGCGGCCAGCATGTGCGACAGTTCCGACGCCGCGACCCCGAACGCGACGACGAAGGTCAGGTCGAACAGCAGCTCCAGCGGAGTGGCGACGCGGTGCCTTTCGTGCGGATCGCGGCCCCGCATCGGGGTCAGTCGATGCGCGCGCACCTTGTTGTGTGGGTCGGGCGCGTCCTGGTGCGTCCCATCCATGCCGTGTCCCTTCAACGATCCTGGCCCCGTCCGGGCCGCATCACGGTAAGCCTGCCGCAGATCCCCGCCGGCGTCCCACTACCGTGAAGACGTGTCCGCTCCCCCGATCGCCGTCGGCGTCGTCCTTGCCGCCGGCATCGGATCGCGCGTCGGGGCCGACGGCAACAAGGCCTACCTGCAACTGTCGGGCCGCAGCATGGTGGCGTGGTCGGTGGCCGCCGTGGCTGCCAGCCCCGAGGTCGCCCGCACCATCCTGGTGTTCCGGCGGGGTGAACGCGACCAGGTGGTGCGGCTCATGGCCGACGAACTCCCCGACACCCCAGTCGAATTCGTCGAGGGCGGCGACACCCGGCACGGCTCCGAACACAACGTGCTGAGCTACCTCGCGGCGGACATCGATGCCGGCGCCGTCGACGTGGTGCTGATCCACGACGCCGCCCGCCCGCTGGCCGGTGCCGCGCTGATGGACACCGCCGTCACCACGGCACGGGAGCGGGGCGGGGCCATTCCGGTGCTGCCGGCGGGTGACGTGTTGCGCCTGACCGAGGATGGCCTCGGCGCCATCGAGCAGTCGCTGGTCCGGGTGCAGACGCCGCAGGCCTTCCGCGCCGCGCCGCTGTGGCAGGCGTATCAGGACGCGGCCGCCGCCGGTTTCGAGGGCACCGACACCTCGTCGTGTGTGGAGCGCTTCACCGACCTCGAGGTCCACGCGATCGCCGGATCGGCCCAGAACTTCAAGGTGACCTTCGCGCACGATGTGCAGGTCGCCGAGCGCCTGCTCAGCCGGCGCTGACGATCGCATCAAGCAGTTCCCGATCGTGCGTGAGGTCGGCGACGAAGGCGTTGGGATCGCCGTCGACCGTGCCGACCTTCAGGCCGGCGCCCGTCAGCGCCGCGAGGTCCTCGGGATCTGCGCCCAGAGCCAGGGCCGCCGCCGAGAACGCCCGCGGGTACTGCGCGGTGACGAGCTCCGACCGGTCCACATTGCCCAGCACGATGCCCTCTGCGGCAACGCTTTTCACACTGTCGGTCATCGGCAGGACTGGTAGGACGACGTCGTGTTCGGTCAGCCCCGCCGCCACACGTGCGGCCAGATCGGCGGGAGCGAGCGGGTAACGGACGTCGTGCAGCAGCACCGCATGCGCCTCGGCGAAGGGCTCGGGTCCGGTACGCACGGACACATCGCCGAGGCCATGAGCCGCAAGGCATTCCGTTGCGGCGGCGGCCAATCCATCGGCGGCCACCACCGTTACCGGCGCCACGTCACGCACTGCCCGCACGGCCCGCACCAGTGCCGGTGCACCGGCGATCGGCGCGGTGAAGTCGGCCGGTGCCAGGGCCGCGGGCACCGTCACGATCGCCGAGAGAGTCACCGCGCCACCTTAGCGCCGTCAGCGCGCGCCCCCTGGCCGCTCCGGGGAAGTCAGCCGCCGGGCGACGACATCCAGCAGGAAACCCAGCGCACCGATCACCACGATCACTGCCACGACCTGGTCGTAGGCCAGCTGGTCGCGGGCGTTGAGCACCTGGTAGCCCAGACCCGAACGCACGCCGAGCATTTCCGCCGGGACCAGCACCACCCAGGCGATGCCCAGCGCCACCCGCACGCCGGTCTGCAGCTGCCCCCGGATCGCCGGCAGCACCACAGCGGTGATCAGTTCCCACCGGGTGGCGTGGAACGACCGCGCCACGTCCAGGAAGCCCGGGTCGACAGCGCGCACGCCGGCCACGGTGTTGATCAGCACGGGCCACACGGCCGCCACCGCGATCAGGAAGATCACCGGCTCGTTGCCGATGCCGAACACCGCGACGGCGATCGGAGCCCACGACAGCGGCGAGATCATCCGGACGAACTGGACGAGCGGCGCCGCCGCTCGCTCGGCCGTGCCGCTGAGTCCGAGCAGCAGGCCGGCGGGAATGCCGATGACGACCGCCACCGCCAGGCCGATCACCAAGCGCCACAGGCTGATCCCGATGTCGGGCAGCAGCACGCCGCGGGAGAACAGGTCGACGACGGCGGGCGCGACGCGCTGCGGTGCGGCCTGCCGCAGCAGGGAATGCGGAGCGGACAGAACGGTGGTCGTCAGCCACCAGAGGCCGACCGCGACGACGACGGCGCCGACCGGCGGGGCCCAACGGCGCACTGCCGCCGGCGGATCGATCACCGAGCGGGCGGGTGTGGTGGTGGTCATGACAGCTCCAATTGCTCGGTTCGGGTGTAATCGCCGCTGAGGCCGAAGGCGGCCGGACCGCCATGGGCCTGAATGGCATTACGGACGAAGGTGTCGTCGACCAGGTCGCTGTGCACGGTGGCGGGGTCCAGCCGCTCCAGGAATCGCCGGTCGCCGTCGATGACGGTGTCGCGCATGGCCGTCACGAGTTCATCGGTGAAGCTCGGGAACGGGAACGGCTGGAAGCCGAGCCGCTGGGGCTGCCACTCCGGGTGCCGCAGCGGGTAGGGCGCTGTGGGATACGTCATCGCGAGCGTGATCGCCGGTACCGGCTGAGGCAGGTACCGCCCGCCGCCGAGTTTCGCCGCGGCCGCCTTCCGATCGTTCGACAGCGCGAGTTGCGCCGTCACCACCGCGTCCGTGAGCTGTTGCACGGCGGCAGGTCGACTGGCGATGACGTCGTCGCGGGTCACCAGGGCGCAGCAGGCATGGTCGCGCCACACGTCGCCGAGGAAGGTGTGGATGCGCCCGATCTTCTTGGTCTGGGCCATCGCGTTGAACGGGTCGGCCACCACGTAGCCGGCGATGGTGCCGGTGGCCAGTGCCGGCACCATGTCCGACGGGCTCATCACGACGAGTTCGACGGTGCGGTCGGCCCGTGACGCCGAGCGGCGGATCACCGGTTGCAATCCGTTGGCCCGCAACAGCTTCTGCAGCACGATGTTGTGGATCGACCACCAGAACGGGATTGCCAGCTGCGAACCCGCAAGGTCCGGCAGCTCCCGGATGTGCGGTGCGACCGTCAGTGCCGAGCCGTTGGTGTGGTTCCACCCGAGTACCCGAACACCGCCGCCGAGCGCGTAGCGCAGCTGCACCGCCATCGGCATCAGCAGGTGCACGACGTCGAGTTGACGGTTCAGGAATGCCTCGCCCAGCGCCGCCCAACTCCGGAACAGCACCGGCTTGCCGACACCGGCCGGATACAGACCCGCGGAGTGCGCCATCAACAGCGGTGCGGCGTCCGTGATCGGCAGATAGCCCACGCGCAGCGGCCCGCCGGCGGCCGAATCGGTCGTGGCACTGTGCGCCAGGTCGGCCAGGCCGAAGGCGCCACCGGCAGCCGCTGCCGCGGCGATCAGTGCGTGCCGCCGGGAGATCAGCAGCCGGCTCATGCCACCCACAGTTCGGAAACCCGGTAATGGCTGAGGATCTCGTCACGCAGACCCGACTGGTCCGCCTCCCCCAGGCGCCATTGACGCTGAATCCGTCCGCCGTCGGCCAGCAGCACGACGCGCTGCGCCAGGCTCAGCGCTTCTTCGACGTCATGCGTTACCAGCAGCACCGTCACACCCAATTCGGTGGTGAGCGTGGTCAGCCACTGCTGCAGGTCGGCACGTGTCGCGGGGTCCAGCGCGCTGAACGGTTCGTCGAGCAGGAGCAACTGCGGCCTGGTCGCCACGGCGCGCAGGATGGCCACCCGCTGGGCCTGACCGCCGGACAGCTGGTCGGGATAGCGCTCGGCCAGCCCGTCGACGCCGAAACGCCGCATCAGCTCTGCCGCATAGTCCGCGTCGAATCCCTTGCGCCGGTGTGCGAATCGCCGCGCGTAGGACACGTTGCCCTGCACCGTGAGCCACGGCAACAGCAGCGCGTCCTGGAAAACGACTCCGATGTGCGGACGCTCGCCGCCGGCGGGCCAGCTGACGGTTCCCGAGCTCAGCGATTCCAGCCCGGCCAGCACCCGCAGCAGGGTCGATTTCCCGCTGCCGCTACGCCCGAGCACCGCGACGAACTCCCCTGACTCGATGGCGAGATCGATGCCGTCGAGGACGACGCTGTCGCCAAATGTCTTGGTGCCCGCGGTTATCCGAACTGCTTCAGTTCCCACCTGAGTTGTCCTTCCGATGGTGATTGCACGGGCAGAAAGGCTGCTTCGCGGAACCGGCGGTTGGCGGCCGTCCCCGCGCGATAGCCCTGGCCACCGGCCAGCGCCGATTCCAGGCGGGTCGCCCCCACCGCGACTTTGGCGGCGTCCAGTCGTAGCCGGATCACGTCGGCCAGGTTGGCTTCCCCTGGCGCCGAGGCGAATTCGTAGAGCCGCCGGCGGTTGTCCTCGGCGTGCGCCACCAGGTCGGCGAGGTCGCCGTCGAATTGGGCGGCCAGTGCATCGGTCGCCCGGCCGGCCGCGGTCAGCGCCGCCCCGGTGACGCCGACGCAGAACGCGGTCTGCAGCAGCAGGAACGTCGGCTTGATCTCGCGGACGAACGCGGTGAGGTCGGCGCTGATGATGCGGTCCGCGTTCACCTCGACCTCTTCCAGGCGCAGCGACGTCGACCGGGTGCTACCCAGGGCCATCAGCGGGGGCGCCGGATCGACCACCACGCCGACCGCGCGCACGTCGACCGCCACGACGTACAGGCGGCCCGTGACGGTCCGTGCCGGCAGGACGATCAACGCATCGTCAAAGACGTTGGACGCCCAGCGGATTGGTCCGTTGAGCCGTAGGCCGCGGCGTGTCTCGCCGGCGAAGATCGGGAGCTGTCCGAGGCCAGCGACGTGCTTGAGACCGGCCGCCATCGCCGTCACACCCGGGCGGTGTGCGGTGAGCAACGCCTCCGACAGACCCGGCCGGTCGGCGAGGTAGTGAATCGCCATCTGGTGCGCCCAGGCGGAGAACCCGGCGGCGAGGCTCACCGCCGACACCTGCTCGATCACCCGCACGGTGTCGGGCAGGTCCGGCAGCCCGAACAATCCGGCAGCGCCGAGGGCGCGCAGATCGTCACGGACGTCGGTGCGCCCGGCGTCCAGGTCACCGGCCCGGGCGTCCACCCCGGCCGTGACTTCCGCCAGTCTGGTCGCGACGTCGTCGGACACCAGAGTCGTCATTGCCCACCACTTTCCAGTCCGTACAACCGATCAATCGGGGTCTGCACCGCCACGCGCGCCCGCCGTACCGCGTCCTCGTCCGGCGCGTCGTAGAAACACAGGCACTTGTCCATGTCGACGCGCACATAGGTGCGCAGGAAGCTGACCTCGGGCACCTCCGCGTATTTCGGCGCGTTGGCCTTCTTGCGGCTCAGGTAGCTCTCCATGTCCAGGTCGGCGGGCAGGTCCCACTCGACCAGGTACCCGGCCGTCGGACGGACGGCTTTCAGCTGGTCCAGTTCCGCACCGACCAGTCGCACTTCGTGCGGACCGGTCAGTTCGGTGGCCCCGACCGACGACGCGGCGATCTGCAGCGGACCGCCGGCGAGCTCCGCCACCACGAACAGCCGGTGCTGAGCGGTGACCTGTGCCTCGATGAGTTCGCCGCCGGCCCGGTGCACTTCGGCGTCGAGCGTCTTGATGGCCTGGTCGACCTCGGCCCGGCCGGGCAGTCCTGCGATTTCGTAGAGGTACAGCGTCACGGTGTGTTCCTGTTCGTCGGGCGTCGATGACATCACGACGCTCGCATGAACAGACCGGTCTGTCTATCGACGGATCTCCGCTATGGTGCAGACATGAGCGCGACCCGCACCCGCCGCCCGGACCGGCCGGCGCCCCGCACCGACACCGCCGGGCCGGCCCAGCGGCTGCTCGACACCGCGTCGAATCTCTTTGCCGCACAAGGAATTCGCGCCGTCGGCATCGACATGATCCTGCGTGAGGCGGGGGTCGCCAAGGCCAGCCTCTACAGCTCGTACGGGTCGAAGGACGCGTTGGTGATCGCGTACCTGAACCGATTGGATCAGGCTGATCGCAACCGCTGGGAATCGAAGACTTCCGGCATCGCCGACCCGGTGGACAAGCTGCTGGCGTTCTTCGACCTCGCGGCCGCCGCGGCACGCAAGCGCCAGTTCCGGGGCTGTCTCTACGCCAACGCGGCCACCGAATTCCCCGGCGACACCTTGGAACCGGTACGGGCACACCGGTTGTGGATGCACGGGCTGCTGATCGAGCTGCTACGGGACGCCGAGGTGACCGACGCCGCGGCGGTCGCCCAGCGCATCCAGCTGATCTACGACGGCGCCCTCACCGCGTCGAAACTCGAGCGGTCGGCGGCGCCCATCGTGCTGGCCCGTCAGATGGCCGCGGAGCTCATCACGAGCTACTTACCTGCAGCCGCCGGCTGAATCCCGATGGCCGCCAGTCGCCGCTCGGAGGCCTCGTGGCGGACGCGCTTGGGCCACCAGAACCACTTGCCCAGCAGCGCCGCGATGGCCGGTGTCATGAACGACCGGACGATCAGGGTGTCGAACAGCAGACCCAGCGCGATGGTGGTACCGACCTGTGCCATGACCTTCAGGTCGCTGAAGGCGAAGGACGCCATGGTGGCCGCGAAGACCAGACCCGCCGAGGTGACGACCGATCCGGTGCCCGCCATCGAACGGATGATGCCTGTCTTCAGGCCGCCCGGCAGCTCTTCCTTGAACCGGGACACCAGCAGCAGGTTGTAGTCGGAGCCCACGGCGAGCAGCAGGATCACCGACATCGGCAGCACCATCCAGTGCAGCTCAAGGCCGACGAGGTGCTGCCACAAGAGAACTGACATGCCGAACGACGCGCCCAGCGACAGCAGCACGGTGCCGACGATCACGCCCGCCGCCACCATGCTCCGGGTGATGAGCAGCATGATGACGAAAATCAGTGACACCGCGGCGATTCCGGCGATCATCAGGTCGTACTGCGCGCCGTCGTGCATGTCCTTGTACGTGGCGGCGGTACCGGCCAGGTAGATCTTGGAGCCCTCCAGCGGCGTGCCTTTGATGGCTTCCTTGGCGGCCTGCTTGATCGGGTCGACATGGGCGATGCCCTCCGGCGTCGCCGGGTCACCCTCGTGCTGGATGATGAAGCGCACCGACTTGCCGTCCGGCGAGATGAAGTTCTTCATGCCGCGCTTGAAGTCCTTGTTGTCGAAGGCTTCCGGCGGCAGATAGAAGGAATCGTCGTTGAGCGAGTTGTCGAATGCCTCGCCCATCGCCGCCGCGTTGTCCGACGACGCCGCACGCTGATCCACCTGACCCTTCTGGGTCTGATACATGGACAGCATGTACTGCTTCATGTCCTTCATGACCTCGATCTGAGGCGGCATCACCGTGACCATCTCGGCCGTCAGCTTGTCCATCTTCATCAGATCCGGGACGAGCGTCTGGATGTCGTCGGTCATGACGTCGATGCCGTCGAGGGTGTCGAACAGCGCCCGCGTGGACCAGCACATCGGGATGTCGTAGCAGTGCGGTTCCCAGTACAGGTAGTTCCGGATGGGCCGCAGGAAGTCGTCGAAATCGGAGATGTGGTCACGCAGGTCAGCGACGTCGAGCGCCATGTTGGCGGTCTTCATCGACATGTCGTGCGTCGTGGCGGCCATCTGCGTGGTGATGGCCTGCATCTTGGTCATCGTGTCGATGCTGACCTGCATGTCGTTGGCCTGCTGCAGCATGTTGGCCATCGAGTCCAGCTGGTACTTCTCCGTCATCTTCGAGGTGACGGCCTGCATGCCCATGATGAACGGAATCGTGGTGTGCTTGATGGGTTTTCCGTCGGGGCGGGTGATCGTCTGCACCCGCGCGACACCCGGGGTGTGCACGATGGCCCGGGCGATCTTGTTGATCACCAGGAAGTCGGCCGAGTTCCGCAGATCGTGGTCGCTCTGCACCATCAGCAGCTCGGGGTTCATCCGCGAGGCGCTGAAATGCCTTTCCGCGGCGGCGTATCCGACGTTGGCGGTCAGATCGGCCGGGACGTAGCGGCGCGCGTCGTAGTTGGTCTTGTAGCCGGGCAGCGTCACCAGTCCGACGAGCGCGAGCGCCAGCGTCGCGACGAGCACGGGTCCCGGCCAGCGCACCACCAGAACACCGACACGACGCCAGCCGCGGGAGTGGATGGCGCGCTTGGGTTCGAAGCGCCCGAAGCGGCTACCGATCTTGATGACGGCGGGCCCGAGCGTCAGTGCCGCGAGGACGGCGACGAGGGTGCCGATCGCGCAGGGCACGCCCATGGTCTGGAAGTACGGCAGCCGCGTGAAGCTCAGACACAGCATGGCGCCGGCGATGGTCAGGCCGGAGCCCAGCACCACATGCGCGGTCCCGCGGAACATGGTGTCGTAGGCCTGCACCCGGTCTTCTCCGTCGCCGCGCGCTTCCTGGTAGCGGCCGATGGCGAAGATGGCGTAGTCGGTGCCGGCGGCGATCACCATCAGCGTCAGCAGGTTCACCGCGAACGTCGAGAGGCCGATGACATTGGTATCGGCCAGGAACGCGACGACGCCGCGGGCGGCGCCGAGCTCGAGGAACACCATCAGCAGGGTCAGGATCATCGTCATGATCGACCGGTAGACGAACAGCAGCATCACGGCGATCACCACCAGGGTGATGAGCGTGACCTTGGTGACGCTCTTGTCGCCGGCGTGGTGCTGGTCCGACACCAGCGGCGCGCCGCCGGTGACGTAGACATGGAGCCCGGCCGGCGGTTTCGAGTCGGCGACGATCTGCCGGACCGAGGCGACGGAGTCGTTGGCTTTCGTCTCGCCCTGATTGCCACGCAGGTAGACCTGAACGTACGCGGCCTTGCCGTCGGCGCTCTGCGAGCCGACGGCCGTCAGGGGGTCACTCCAGAAGTCCGCGACGTGCTCGACGTGCGCGGTGTTGGCCGTCAGCTTCGCGACGAGACCGTCGTAGTAGTGGTGTGCCTCGGCGCCGAGCGGCTGGTCGCCTTCGAGGACGATCATGGCGTTGCTGTCGGAGTCGAACTCCTGGAAGTTCGCGCCGATCTGCTTCATCGCGATCATCGCCGGGCCGTCCTGGGCGCTCAGCCCGACGGTATGCTCCTCACCGACCTTCTCCAGCGGCGGGACCAGCGTGTTGGTGGCGACGTTGATCAGGAACCAGCCGATCACGATCGGCACCGCGAGCACCCAGATCAGGTGGCCGATCTTGGATCGCTCGGTGTTGGTGGCACTCACTCGGGGCACCCTTCCGTCAGGCCCGCCAGGTCCACGGAAATGGAGCTCGTCGGCGTTACAAAATCACTGTCGCGCGAAATATACCTAGCTAACCAAACTTTTATCCATAGCGGCGGCCAAAAAAGGCCTCCGACCTCCCACGAAATGGGACGAATCGGGCACTTTCCGCCCGATTTCGGCCGTAGCGTTGACGGTGTGGAAAATTCTTCGGCCGACACCTTCGGCAAGCGCTACGGCGAGGTGCTGCTGGTCTCCCAGACGCCGACGGGGCCGCAGGTCGCGGTGTTCAACACCTTCCCGCTGAACGACTGCCCGCACGACGCGTGGTCCGCGCTCGATCCGCGGGCCCTCGCCGAGGAGAGCGGCGTCGCCGCCGCTTTGCTCAACGGCCCGCGCTACTGGCTGATGAGCGAGATCGTCAAAACCCGCGAAGACGTCGGCGAGAAGAGGACGTTCGGCGGCATCGAGATGCTGCAGCAGGCGACGGTCGAACTGTCGTCGATGAATCCGGCGCCCTTCAGCGTGAACAAGGTCAGCCGCCGCACGGTGTTCGTGTTCGGCGCCGGGCGGCCGGTCTTCGAGCTCGTCGACCCGCACGGGCAGCGCTGGGTCATGCAGTCATGGAGCCAGACGGTCGACCCGGCGCTGTCGCTGGCGGACCTGCCCGGACTGGGCACGCGGCTGCAGCTGCCCGACGGCTGGAGCTACCGGACCTCGACGCTGACCAGCCCGCTGCGCATCGACACCACGACTGAGGCCGCGCACGTCACACAGGACAACCTCGCCAACACCTATTCGTTGGCGAGCGCATAATCCTCGCGGCCGTTCCCAAACCCGTCCCTGTGCGTTAAACAGAGACGGGTGCGTTTCTGCCGCGTGGCTGAACTGAAGGAGGCCGGATGGCTTGGGATTTCGAAACCGATCCGGAGTTCCAGGAACTCCTCGACTGGGCCGACGCCTTCGTGTGCGACGAAGTCGAGCCGCTCGACCTCATCTGGCCGCACCTGCAGTACACCGCGCTCGACGAGACCCGGCGCCGGGTCGTCGACCCACTCAAAGAGCAGGTGCGCCGAAAAGGCTTGTGGGCCACACACCTTGGCCCTGAACTCGGCGGGCAGGGCTACGGGCAGCTGAAGCTGGCGCTGCTCAACGAGATTCTGGGCCGGTCGCAGTGGGCGCCCATCATCTTCGGCTGTCAGGCGCCCGACACCGGCAACGCCGAGATCATCGCGCACTACGGCACCCCGGAGCAGAAGGAGCAGTACCTACGGCCGTTGCTGAACGGCGAGGTCTTCTCCTGCTACTCGATGACGGAGCCGCAAGGCGGCGCCGACCCCACCCAGTTCACGACCTCCGCGGTCCGCGACGGCGACGACTGGGTCATCAACGGGTACAAGTTCTTCTCGTCCAACGCCTCGACGTCCACGTTCCTGATCGTCATGGTGGTGACCAACCCCGACGTCAGTCCCTACCAGGGCATGTCGATGTTCCTCGTGCCGACCGACACGCCAGGCGTCCACATCATCCGCAACTCGGCCATCTACGGGGAATCCGACGGCCACGGCTCGCACGCCCTGATCCACTACGACAATGTGCGCGTACCGAATTCGGCCGTCCTCGGCGGCGAGGGCCAGGCCTTCGTCATCGCGCAGACCCGCCTGGGTGGCGGACGGATCCACCACGCGATGCGCACCATCGGGCTGGCGCAAAAGGCCCTCGACATGATGTGTGAGCGCGCGCTGTCGCGGCACACCGCCGGCAGCCTGCTGGCCGACAAGCAGGCCGTGCAGGGCTACATCGCCGACTCGTGGGCGCAGCTGCAACAGTTCCGGCTGTTCGTGCTGCACACGGCGTGGAAGATCGACAAGTACAACGACTACAAGAAGGTGCGCAAGGACATCGCCGCCGTCAAGGTCGTGATGCCGACGGTGCTGCACGACATCGCCTGGCGCGCAATGCAAATCCACGGCGCGCTCGGGGTCACCAACGAGGTGCCGTTCCTCGGTATGGTCGCCGGCGCCGCCGTTATGGGGCTCGCCGACGGACCGACCGAGGTCCACAAGGTCACCGTCGCGAAGCAGGTGCTGCGGGACTACACCGGCACCGACGAGCTGTGGCCGACGGAATGGCTGCCGGGCAAACGCGAAGCGGCACAGGCGAAGTACGCGCAGTACCTGGAGCTGGAAGTCGGAAATCTCTAGCCGGCCGGCCGCCGCGGTCGTGCTCGCCGAGCTGTTCACCGACACACTGACTGCTGCCTGACCGCATCGCTTCGGCGTGTCGAGCTCTCCTGCAGCACTTGCGATCCAGAGCCGTCATCTTCGGCTGACATTGTCATCATGCGTAGACGATGTCAGCACATGATGACGACCCCAGCCCGAAGTACATGCACAGCCAGGTCCGCTGGCGCGAGGCGACGACCTACCGCGCCAATAGCCGAGTGACGCCCCGCATCACCACGCGGCTCGCGGCGTGCTGTGCCTGCGCAACCAACGACGGAGCCGCCGGCGCCGGGGCACTGCCCAGCCGCGGGAACAGTGCCAGCGCGTTGGTGCGGCCGATCGCGCGCCGCCCGGCGTCGTCCAATCCCCCGTACGACTCCAACCCCGCCGCGTACAGCTGGCTGACCTCGACCGGCGCGAACGGGAAGTCCGATCCGAACGTCACGTGACCAGGCTTGGCGAACGCCAGCAGCGACGGCAGCGCGGCCGCCGTGGACGACAGCGCGGTATCGAAGTAGAAGCTCGCGAAGTCGTCGAGGTGATCGGCCGGGCTGCCGCCGACATCACTCGTGATGCCCATGGCCAAGCGGTAGGACGCATACGGGACAAAGCCGCCGGCATGGCTCAGGATGAACCGGATGTTCGGGTAGCGGCGGCGAATGCCGTTGCGCACGAGCAGGTACGCCGCTCGACTGGTGTCGAGCAGGAAGTCGGCGGCGAACGGCAGCACGCCGTCGATCGTGGGGCCGGGCAGCTCGGCGGGGTGGATGAAGACGACGGCCGAACGCTTGTCGAGCTCCGCGAACAACGCGTCCTGGCCCTGCGCGCCGACGTAGGTCCCCACACTGTTGGCGAGCAGGAACACTCCGTCGGCATGCAATTCGTCGAGTGCGCGCACGGCTTCGGCGACGGAGGCATCCAGGTGTGGCATCGGCAAGGTGGCGAAGAACCCGAACCGATCCGGCTGGGCGGCAACGAGTTCGGCGCTGTAGTCGTTCACATCGCGGGCCAATGCGGCCGCGTCCGCCGCGGCCGGCAGCATCGTGGTGCCCGGTGCGGACACGGACAGGATGGCGGTCGCGACACCGAGCTTGGCCATCGTGTCCAAGGACGCTTCCGGGGACCAGTCCGGCATCGCCCGGCCGCCGGCGTCGGCGATGCCCGCCTGGTCCAACGCCTTTCGGTAGTCGGGCGGCACCATGTGGTGGTGGGTATCAATACGGTTCATGATGTTTCCTCCTCCGGCGATTCGTGCACGATATTCCGCGCTCACCGCGGAAAATCGTGCACAAATCCCGGGACTAGTCGGGGATCCCCACCCCGGCGAGCGCCGGGACGGTGTCTTCGCGGTGCAGCAATGACCTGACTGCGGTCGAGAACTGCCCGAGCTTGTCGACGCTGGCCTGCATCTCGTGGCCCCAGATGCTGATGCCCTGGTGCGTCATCGGCTTCCACGTCGATTCGTCGACGATCAGCGGGTTCCAACCGACCTCCCATTCGAAACCCGATGGCGTGACGGCATAGAACGACAGCTCGCGGTCGTTGGTGTGCTGACCGATGCCCAGGGCCATGTCGAATCCCAGGGCCCGCACGCGCTGGTAGCTGTCCGTCAGATCGTCGAGCTCGCCGACCTGAATGTTGAGGTGTTGCACACGGGTCCGAATCGGGTTGACCGGCAGCCGATTCACCGCCGCGATGGCCACGGAGTGGTGACGCCGGTTGACCCGGAGGAACCGGATCTTCACCTTCACCCCGCTCATCGTCTCGTCGATGAAGTCACTGAGCCGCGCGTCGAGCAGCGCGTTGTAGTAGCCGCGCACCTGATGCGGCCTGGTGCTGGTGACGGCCACGTGGCCCAGTCCGAATTCATCGGTGACGAAACCTTTTCCGGCGACGGACAGGTGGCCGCCGATGTGCGCCCGCGTGTACAGCTCCTGCGCCAGCCCGTTGGGTCCGGGTATCCGCACCAGCCTTTCGACGCCACGCAGCGCGGCTTCCTCGTCGCTCCCGACAGTGACCGGCACACCGCAGCGGTGCACGCGGCGAAGGATCTCGTCGAAGGTCTCGTGATCGTCGACCTGCCAGCCCAATGTGGTGACGTCCTCGGCCGGTCCGCGTCGCAGCAGGAACCGGCATTGTTGTTCGTCGAGCCGGAAGCGGGTGGCGTCCGAGTCGAGGTCATCGAGATGCATGCCGATCGCGTCGCGGCCGAACCGCCGCCAGTCGGCGAACCGCTCCGTCTCGACCACCAGGTAGCCGAGCGAGACATGACCGAACACACTCATGGCCGGAACACCGTGTTGTCCGAGAGGAATTCGTCGACGATCTGATTGAACAGGTCCGCACGCTCCCACTGCATCCAGTGCCCGGTGCGGCTGGTCATCACCAGTTCGGCGTTGGGCATGATGTTCTGCAGCAGCGGTCCGCCCGAGGGCTTGTTCACCTTGTCGTCGCGGCCCCACAGGATCAGCGTCGGTGTCTGCAGCGATGCCAGCCGCGAGTCGCGGGTCAGGTCCATGCGCCACAGCGTCCGTAGGGCGAACGGTCCGGACGGCCGGCTCAGCGGCGGGTCGGCCACCACCTCCGGGTCGATCGATGCGGCGTAGCGCAGATCGATCAGTTCGGCGGGTACCGAATCACCTTCGTAAACCAGGTAATTACGGATGAACTCGGCCAGCTTCTCGCGGCTGGGACCGGTGCCGCCGTAATACGCCAGCAGGCTGTTCAAGCCGGCGGTCGGCAGGCCGCGGGTGGTGCCGATGCCACCGGGACCCATCAGCACCAGCTTGCCGACGCGGCCCGGGGTGTCCAGCGCCAAGCGCAGTGCCGCGGCGCCGCCGTAGGAGTTGCCGATCAGATGTGCTGTGCTGATGCTCAATTCGTCGAGCAGCCCCCGCATCGCGTCGGCCAGCGAGCCGAAGGGATCAGACTTGTCGATGCGCTTCGATGAGCGCCCGTAGCCGGGCATGTCAGGGACGAGGACGCGGTAGCGCTCGGCGAGCGCGTCGATGTTGCGAGAGTAGTTGCTGACGCCGGAGGCGCCGGGGCCGCCGCCGTGCAGCAGCATCACCGCGGGGCCGGAACCGGCTTCGGCGACAAAGATCTTCCGGTTGCCGACGGTGACGGTGTGTTCGGTGCGGGTGGTGGTCATGCGGGCGCTCCTGTCAGGGTGGTGAGGTTCAGTCCGGCCGGCGGCCCCGGGAGCCACCCGCCGGATGAGGTTGCGGCGTAGACGAATCCGTCGGGTCGCAGCACGACGGATTCGGCTTTGTGGTCGGCCAGCCACCGCACGAGGCTCGGTTCGGTTGTCTGCAGAGTCGCGGCCCCTGCCGCGGCCCAGGCGGTCGCCCCGGCCGGCACGGCCCCGGTGTGCAGCAGCGTCCAGCGGCCGCTCAGCAGATCGTCGAGCGGCACACCGTCAACGGTCGGCTGCGGAATCTGCCGGCCCACCGCCGGGTGCCCGGCCACGAAGAAGCCGTCGTCGTAGTGAGCGTCGGGAATCCACCAGAATTTCTGCCCCACGGCGTTGGCGCCGGGAATCCCGGTCAGCGCCCGCACGACGTGGTTGCGGATGGCGGCCAGCCAGGGCCTCCGCTCGGTGATGATGCGGCCGACCAGAACCGCGCGTCGGGTGACCTCGGTGACGTGCGGCTTGCGTTCTGCGGCATAGGAATCCAGCAGTGCATCGGGTGCCTGGCCCCGTAGGACCGCAGCGAGCTTCCAGCACAGGTTGGCGGCGTCGCGCACGCCCGCGGACATCCCCTGGCCGATCCACGGCGGCATGGCGTGCGCGGCGTCGCCGGCCAGGAACACGCGGCCCACGCGCCAACGGTCCGCTACCCGCACGTGGTGGCTGTAGACGACCGCACGCAGGATCTCGACGTTGTCGGGCGTGATGCCCTGCTCGCCCAGCACCTTCCATACGGCCTCGTCGCTGGTGAGGTACTTCTCGTCCTCCCCCGCCCTGGCGGGGTACTCCCACCGGTGATGCCCCAGCGGGGTCGGACAGTCGACGGTCGGCCGCGCGGGATTGCAGTGAAACCGCAAGCGGTCGTGGGCATCCCATTCCTTGATCACCTTGGTGTCGATGACGACCCAGCGCTCGCCGTAGGTGCGTCCGCTGTACCCGATGCCGAGCACGCCGCGCGTCGCCGACGAGCCACCGTCCGAGGCGATGACGTAGCGGGCGGTCACCCGCTTGAACG
Source organism: Mycobacterium sp. SM3041 (assembly GCF_039668335.1). Lineage (NCBI taxonomy): Bacteria > Bacillati > Actinomycetota > Actinomycetes > Mycobacteriales > Mycobacteriaceae > Mycobacterium > Mycobacterium sp. SM3041. Next base: position 16,840 of record NZ_JAYXBQ010000038.1, read on the forward strand.
TGTCGGTACGCAGGTCGGCCAGCAGCAGTTCGACATCGTCGGTCCGGTTGGCCACCCGCAGGCATTCGTGTTCCAGGAGGACCTCGACGTTGGCGAACCGCGCCACGCCTTCGCGGAGGACCGAGTCGACTGCCGGCTGGTACAGGAACTGCTGCGACGGATGGCCGCACCCGCGGCCGTAGATGACTGTTTCGATGAACGGGCGGCCGTCGGCGTCGACAAAGGCAACGGGGCGGCCCGGCAGCATGTCGCGCTGAAGTCGTTCCGCCAGCCCGACCGACTGCCAGACCCGCAGCACCTCTTCGTCGGTGGAGATCGCCCGCGCCCGGCTGTAGATGTCCGGGTCACGCTCGATCACCAGGACCTTCAAGCCGAGCTGCCCCAGCAGGTTGGCGGCGGTGGCGCCGGTGGGGCCATACCCGATGACGGCGACGTCGTAGGTGTCTTCACTGCTCATTGGGGCCTCCGGGACTTGTTCTGTAGTGATCGCTACGGTAATGTAGTGATCGCTACAGAGTCAAGAGTCGGGAGCGAAGATGACCGAAGCACCCAAGGCCCGTCGCAAACGGGCCGACGGCGAGCAGTCCCGTGAGCGAATCCTGGACGCCGCCAACGAGATTGCCTCTGAACGCGGTTACGAGGGCACCAGCATCGGGCTCGTCAGCAAGAAGTGCGGACTCCCCGCCAGTTCCATCTACTGGCACTTCAAAGACAAGGACGACCTGCTGGCGGCGGTCATCGACCGCAGCTTCGAGACCTGGCTGCGCGTCTGGGAACTCCCCGCCGACGGCGAGCCGCGCGAACGCGTCATCGGCCTCGCCAGGCAGCTCGCGAAAGGCCTGCTCGACCATCCGGACTTCCTGCGCCTCGGGCTGATGCTCGCACTGGAGCGCCGGCCGGTGGAACCGCGCGCCCGTGCACAATTCCTTCAGGCACGAATGCACGCCGCCACATCGCTCACGGAAGCACTCAGCGAGCTGGCTCCCGGCCTCACCGACGCTCAGGTCCGGCTGTTGGTGAACTACTCCATCGCGGGTGCCGACGGTCTGTTCATCGTCCGGGAACTGGGCGGCGACTCGGTGGACCTGCTCGAGTTGTTCGAGATGCATGCCAACGCCATCTACGACACGGCGATCCGGATGCTCGCGGAGAACGCGCAATGACCGCGAGCGCCGGGGTTACCGCGCCGATCGTCGCTGCCGTCGCAAGATCGGCAAACGTGGCCTACGCCGAGGTCGTGTCATCGATTCCGGCAGGCTCCGCCGGCCCCGATATCCGGGCCGGCGTCGACGATCTCATCGAAACCACCTGTGCCGCAGTCCAGATCGCGGGCGCCCGGCATGCGAAGGCCATTTCACTGCTCAGCCCCGCCGCGTCGGCGCGGAACACCGTCTACTGCCTGGTCGACGGCGGCGCCGACCACGGCGCCATCGAACGGGACATCCACAGCGCGGTGGCCCGGATCAGCGCTGAGGTAGCCGGCTTCCGGCTCAAACAGGCCGTGCAATTCGAGAGCATCGGCCCGATCCACATCCCGGAAATCGGCAGCTTCACGGGCACCAAGGTGACCGCGCTGGTCGAGGTCGCCAATGAGAATGCCGGAGCACCAACATGATCTACGTCAGCGACGTCACCCTGCGCGACGGCATGCACGCCGTCCGTCACCAATACACCATCGCGCAGGCAGTAGCGATCGCGACTGCCCTCGACGCCGCGGGTGTCGCCTCCATCGAGGTCGCGCACGGCGACGGGCTGGGTGGATCCAGTTGTGTGTACGGCTTCGGCGCGCACACCGACCTGGAGTGGATATCCGCCGTCGCGGCCGCGGTGTCCCGCGCGCGCATCGCGACGTTGATCCTGCCCGGGATCGGTACCGTGCGCCGGCTGCGCGAGGCGTACCGCGCCGGCGTCACCGTCGTCCGTGTCGGTACCCATTGCACCGAGGCCGAGCTCTCCGCACGCCATCTCGCCGCCGCACGCGAGCTGGGAATGGACCCCGTCGGCTTTCTGATGATGAGCCACATGACCGACCCGCAGTCGCTCGCGGATCAAGCCAAACTCATGGAAGGCTACGGAGCCACCTGCGTCTACGTCGTCGACTCCGGTGGCGCGATGACCATGCGCGACATCGCCGACCGGGTTGACGCACTGCGCCACACCCTCGACGTCGCAACAGAGATCGGCATCCACGCCCACCACAATCTGTCACTGGGAGTGGCCAATTCGATCGCCGCTGTAGAACACGGCGCCAACCGCGTCGACGCGTCGTTGACCGGGATGGGGGCCGGCGCCGGCAACGCACCGCTGGAAGTCTTCATCGCCGCGGCCACCAAGCTGGGCTGGCAGCACGGGTGCGATCTGCATGCGCTGCAGGACGCCGCTGACGACCTGGTGCGACCGCTGCAGGAGCGGCCGGTCCGCGTCGATCGCGAAACCCTGACGCTCGGCTACGCGGGCGTGTACTCGAGTTTCCTGAGGCACGCCGAGATCACTGCTGCACGTTTCGATCTCGACGCCCGAACACTGTTGGAGGAAGCGGGCCGACGCGGACTCGTCGGTGGGCAAGAGGACATGCTGGTCGACATTGCGCTGGACCTCACGCGCGCCGAAAGCGCCTAGGCGACCAGCTCCACCAGCGTCGCGTTGGCGGTGCCGCCACCCTCGCACATGGTCTGCAGTCCGTACCGAATTCCGTTGTCGCGCATGTGATTGATCATCCGGGTCATCAGCACCGCGCCGGACGCCCCGAGCGGATGGCCCAGCGCGATCGCGCCGCCCAGTGGGTTGAGCGCCGCCTCGTCGGCGCCGGTATCGGCGAGCCAGGCCAGCGGCACCGGGGCGAACGCCTCGTTCACCTCGAAGACGCCGATGTCGCCGATCCGCACGCCGGTCTTGCGCAGCACCTTCTCGGTGGCCGGGATCGGACCCGTCAGCATCAGCACCGGGTCGGCACCGGTGACCGCGCCGCCGACATACCGCACCAGCGGGGTGAGGCCGAGCTGCAGCGCGTTCTCGAGCGTCATCACCAAAAGTGCTGCCGCGCCGTCGGAAATCTGGGAGGAGTTGCCGGCGTGGATGACGCCGTCCTCCTGGAACGCCGGCTTGAGGCCGCCCAGCTTCTCGACCGTCGTCCCGCGGCGGATGCCCTCGTCCTCGTGCACCACCCCACCGTCCTCGGTGAACACCGGCACGATCTGGGTGACGAACGCGCCCGAATCCTGTGCGGCCGCGGCGAGTTCGTGCGACCGTGCCGAGTACTCGTCCAGCCGAGCTCGCGACAGGCCCCACTTGCTCGCGATCATCTCGGCCGAGATGCCCTGATTGAATCCGAAACCGTCATACCGGGCAAGCGCTTTCGGCCCGTACGGCTGCCCGGTCTGACGGGCCGCACCGAGCGGCACCCGGCTCATCACCTCGACGCCGCCGGCCACCACGATGTCCTGCTGGCCCGACATCACGGCCTGCACGGCGAAATCCAATGCCTGCTGCGATGATCCGCAGGCCCGGTTGACTGTGGTGCCCGGGATCGACTCGGGCCAGCCGGCGGCGAGCACCGACCAGCGGGCGATATTGCTGGACTGGTCGCCGACCTGCGAGACGCAGCCCCACACCACATCGTCGACCAACTCGGGAGCGACCCCGGACCGTTCCATCAGTTCGTTCAGGACCACGGCGGACAGGTCGGCGGCATGCTGGCCGGCCAGTCCCCCGTTGCGCTTGCCGACGGCGGTTCGCACGGCCTCGACAATGACGACTTCACGCATGGTCGCTCCCTGATCCGTAGACCTCGCCGATGGCACCGGCGGCCCGCAGGCCGGCGATATCTTCAGCGCGGTAACCCAATTCGCCGAGTATCACATCTGTGTGCTCGCCCAGTCCCGGGATTGCCCCCATGTTCAGTTCGAGGCCGCTGATCACCGGCGGCGGCAACAGCGCCTCGATCGGGCCGTTCGGGGTGCCGACCTGACGCCACCGGTCGCGCGACTTGAGGTGCGGATGCGCGATCACTTCGCTCGGCAGGTTGTACCGAGAATTGCCGATACCGGCGGCGTCCGCGATCCGCTGGATATCCGCGAGATCGCGCTCGGCGCACCAGGACCCGATCGCCGCATGCAGCTCGTCGCGATGCGCGCAGCGGTCCGAATTGCTCGCGAATCGGGGGTCCTCGGCGAGGTCGGGCCGGTCGATGATCTCCCTGGCCAGGCGCTGCCATTCCCGGTCGTTGGTCGTGCCCAGTACCACCGTCTGGCCATCGCGGGTGGCGAAGGCGCCGTACGGCGCGACGGCCGGTGATGCCATCCCGAGCGGCTGCTGGTTCACGCCGGAATGCTGGGTATACGTCAGCGGGTAGCCCATGATGTCGGTCATCGTGTCGAACAGGCTGACCGCGACCGCCGGCGCCGCACCGACCGACACCCCGCGGGCCCGGCCCAACAGCAGCGCCATGATGGACAGCGCCGAGTACAGACCGGTGGAGATATCGGCGACGGGCGGGCCCGGCTTGGCCGGCATCCCCGGAAAGCCGGTGGCCGCGCACGACCCCGATTCCGCCTGCACCAGCAGGTCGTAGGCGCGCTTCTGGGACAGCGGGCCGCCCGGCCCGTAGCCGTCGATCTCGACGGGAATCACCTGCGGGTGCCGCTTGCCGAGCTCCTCCGGTGACAATCCCAGTCGCGCGGTGGCTCCCGGCGCCAGATTGGAGACGAAGGCGTCCGCCCGGTCCAGTAACTGGTGCAGCACCGCAATGCCCTTGTCGGACTTGAGGTTCAGGGTGATGGACTGCTTGCCTCGGTTGGCCCAGACGAAATGCGCCGCCTGGCCGAGCACCACGTCGTCGTAGTCGCGGGCGAAGTCACCGCCTCGGGGATTCTCGACTTTGATCACCCGGGCGCCGAAGTCGGCCAGCACACGCGTGCACATCGGCGCGGACACCGCCTGCTCCATCGCGACGACGGTGATCCCGGCCAGCGGCAGCGACTGCGCTTCGGTCACGTCCTCACATAACCATGTCGCCGCCGGCGGTCGGCCTGCGGGCCCATTCAGAGGCTGCAGCGGCTACCTCGGGTTCGGCGGATAGCCCGGATCGGGATAGCCGGACGGCGGGTAGCCCGGGTACCCCTGCGGCGGGTAGCCGGGATAACCCTGTTGCGGCGGCGCGGGATACGACGGTCCGCCGCTCTGCCCGCCCCGGCGGCGCAGCATCACGACAATGAACACCACGAGGCACGCCACCCCGAGCGCGACGAAGACGACGATGGGCCACGACCAGCCGCTGGGCGGCGCGCTCACCCAGATCCGGCTCGCTCCGGGACACCGCACGGTCACCGGCCCGCGGTCGAGCGGCAACTCGCCGACGGCCCGGTAGTACTTGCCCCTGGGGATCAGGAAAATCCGCTTGCCACCGAATCGCTTCTCGTCGTGCGCCCCGGTGAACGGCTCCAACGGCTCGGTCTGGCCGCGAGATGTCGTTGCCGTGCAACGAATGTTCGACTGCGATCGGTCGAGATACACGACGTGGACACGCTCGGTGGGCGTCACCACGTCGCCCGATCGGATCAGTTCGGCCGGGTCGTCCTTGGCACCAAGGAAGATCACGACCGCCAGCGCCAACATCCCGAACCCGAACAGCGTCCCGATCACTCTGCCGATCGGGCTCTTTCCCCCGCTACGCCCCATGGCCCGATTCTCACACGGACTCGCCCACCGATCGCACCGCATCGTCGCTCGTTGTGGTTCGGCGTTCGGCGATGGCGGCGAGCCGCAGCGTGCACTCCCGGTTGCGCGGCATGACCGCCGCCAGGGCCACCTTGTCCGGTATCCAACGCATCGGTAGTCCAACCGGCACCTCGGCCATCTCGATGAGGCAGCCGCCGGTCGGCGTATCGGACAACCGAAGGAAGATGCGCGCCCGGCCGAAGACGCCGGCACTGGCGAGCAACACCAGCTCCTCCAGTGGGCGGCAGTCCTCCACTTCAGTGACGTCGTTGACGAGGAACGGCCACACCCCGATCGAGTGCTGGATGCGGCTGCCGACGGCGGGCCAGTCGGCGTCGACGGCGCGCATCCGACTGTTGCCCACCACCCACTGGGAGTACGTCCAGCCGTCGGCGATGACGTTCCAGACCTCCTGGCGGGTCGCGGTGCTGTGCCGCCGCACGGCCAGGCCGCTGTCAAGCACGTTGTCAGCCATGCGATTTCCTTTCAGAGCCTGAAGACCCGTTTCGCTGTGCCGCCGACGAAGCCACTGTCGTTATGGCCCTACGAACGGACGGCGAAGTACGCGAGGAAGACGATCAGTGCCGTTGCCAGTAGAAGCCAGACGACCACGCCGACCTTGATGGTGTGCTCCGTCTCGTCGTCGGGTTGAGGCGATCCTTGGGGCGCGACACCCCATTCACCCGCCGCAGACGGGTTCGACGGGACGACGGCATTCGGGGTCCGGGCGTCGTCGGGTGCGGAAAATGGATCGTGGCTCATGGGGCGGATTTACCCGTGGGACCCCGTTGACAAACAGGAGTGCACGACCGGGCGCCGGACAGCGGCGTAGTCGCCCATGTCCGGCGCCCGGAACCAGTGTCGGGATTCCGCGTCAGACCCGACCCGCCCGCCGGTTCTGCTTCTCGGCGTCGGCAAGCACCTCGACCTGCTCAGCCTGCTCGCGCTTGGCTGCCGCGGCGGCGCGCTTGTCGCGGGCATCCTCAAGTGCGGCTTCGGCCGCAGCCGCCGCCTTCTCTTCGGCTTTGTTGATCCGTTGCAGCCGTTGCCGTTCAGCGGCTTCGACGGCTTCCTTCTTCCGATCGGCCTCGGCCCGGCTAGCCTTGGCGGCCTCGGCAATGCGCTTGTCGGCCGCTTCCGCCGCCTGCCGCTTACGCTGCTGCGCGCGCTCCCGGGCATCGGACACCGCGTCCTGCTTGGCGGCCACGGCTTCGTCGCGGTCGTCCGCGACCTCTGCCAGCGAGTCCTCCAGCTGAGCGCCCGCCTCTTTACGCCGTTGGGCAGCATCCATGCTCCGCACCACCGCTTCGGCACGGACCTCGCTTCGCCGGGCCAGGGCCGCACCCCGCCTGCGCAACGTGGAATCGCCGAGCACTCCGCCGACGGCAGCATCGAGCCCGCCAAGTGATCGCTCATAGATCAGCCGAGCGGGTGCTTCGGCGTCCAAGCGGGCGATCCATCGATCCTCGATGAACTGCAGCGGAAACCGGGCCAGGCGGTATTGCATTCGCAAAACCTGTAACGGCAATTCGGTGATGCTCACGATATCTCCTTGGTTGTCAAAGTCTTTCAGGGCAGGTTGGTTCGGTCGGTGAGGGTCTCGGCGCGTTCGCGAAGGCGACGGGCCTCGGCTTGCTCTTCGTCCGCTTCTTTCTGCGCGGCGCGATGTTCGGCGAGCGCGTCACCCGCCTCCCGGCCGGCTGCCGCGGTGTCGACCGTTTCCCGGATCTCCGCCTGCCGTTCCTCGCGCTGCTCCTCGACGCTCGCGCGAACCTGCTCTTCGGCAGCGCGATGACGCGCCGTCTGCGCTGTCTGCTGGACCTGGGACACCTGCTGCTCCCGTGCTGCCTGCTCTGCGGCCTCGGTACCGGACCGCACCACGCCTCGGGCACCGGCTGCCTGATGGTGCGCCGAAGACAACAGACCGGTGGCGGAGTCGGCCTCGGCGTCCGCGACGGCCTCGATGGCGTTGGCCTCTTTGCGGGCCCGCGCCTGGGCCTGCTCCAGTTGCCCTTCCGCGGTCAATGAATCGTTGCCGGTCACTGCGCCGGCGATCTCTTTTGTTTTGCCTTTGATCGAATCGATCAGGCCTTTACGTGCCTCATCAGCTTTCTCATGTTCGCCCATGACCTGTGCCATGCTCGTTTTGCGCGTTCTTCAAACACCGTTCCGGCGAGTCAGGGTCGCCCCTGGCGCGCGAACAGCGCGCTGAACAGGCACGGACCATCGATCGAGGCTCGCGATCGGGCACGTGTGATTTGAATCAACCCGGGCATTCCGGCGAGCGGCGGCGACGGCATCACCGGAGAGCGTTACTCGTGTCCCGGTCCCATGCCCGGTGCAGCCCGAGTGCCGCCGTCAGGCGCGCGATGAAGTCCTTGTCGACATCCTCGCCGAGCTCGACGCCCGGAGCCTTCAGCGGGAGCTTCGCCGCTTTGAGTACCGCGTCGCCATCACTCCACGCCGCGAGAACTTTGAAGTGCCGGAAGGTTTCCTGCAACAGAACGACCAGCCTGGCGTCGCGCAGCGGTTCTGTCCCCGCGGCGACGACGAGGGCGTCGACTTCGATCGAACGGACCGTGGCCAGAGTTCGGTCCACGGTCACCTGGCGACGGCCGGCCTTCAACACCCCACCGGTCGGGGCGATGACCAAGGCGGCCGCGCCTGCGGCGGTCGCGGCCTTCACGAGTTTGGCCACGCCCGCGAGGTCTGAACCCGCATCGGCGAGAACGCCGATCTTCCGGCCGACGATCGGTCCTGGTTCCGTTGTCACCTGCGCCAACGCCGGTGACAACGGAACATCTTCGGCGGGCCGGCCTTTCGGTGCCGGCAGCCCGAGCGCAGCCGCGACCTTTTCGCAGAGCGCGGAATCGACGTTGGCGAGCACCTGCAGTTCGCGTTCTTTGATGCCTTGTTCGTAGACCTTGCCCAATTCGAAAATGAAGGCGTCGGCGAGGTGTGACTGTTCCACCGCACTCAAACTGCGATAGAAGAGGGTCGCCTGGCTGAAGTGGTCGTCGAACGAGGCCGGCTGTGCGCGGACCGCTTCTCCCTCGATCCGTCGCGGAAAGTGGACGTAGGCACCATCTTTCGCTTCCGCTGGGCGAGGCTCGTCACCGTCGATGCTGTTCGGGCGATACGGCGCCAGGCCGGTGTGGATCGCCGTCTGATGCATCCCGTCGCGCAACATGTCGTTGACCGGGCAATGGGGCCGGTTGATGGGCAGCTGGGTGAAGTTCGGGCCACCCAGGCGCGTGAGCTGGGTGTCGACGTAGGAGAACAGGCGGGCCTGCAGCAGTGGGTCATTGGTGGGCTCGATGCCGGGCACCAGATTACCGACGTGAAAAGCGACCTGTTCGGTCTCAGCGAAGTAGTTCGTGGGGTTGCGGTTGAGCGTGAGCTTGCCGACCAGTTGGACCGGCGCCAGTTCTTCCGGCACGAGTTTGGTCGGATCCAGCAGGTCGATGCCCTCGAATGTGTCGGTGCCGTCATCGGGCAGAATCTGCAGTCCCAGTTCGTATTCGAAGAAGGCGCCCGCTTCGATCCCGTCGGCCAGATCGCGGCGGTGGAAGTCCGGGTCCACACCGGCGGCGATCTGCGCTTCCTCCCACACCAGGGAATGCACGCCGGCGGCCGGCTTCCAGTGAAACTTGGCCAGGCTGGTCTTGCCGGCCGCGTTCGTCAGCCGGAAGGTATGTACACCAAAACCTTCCATGGTTCGGAACGAGCGCGGAATGCCGCGATCGCTCATGTTCCAGAAGACGTGGTGGGTGGCCTCGGTGTGCAGGGAGACGAAGTCCCAGAACGTATCGTGTGCCGACTGTGCTTGGGGGATTTCGCGATCCGGGTGCGGTTTGGCCGCGTGCACGACATCGGGAAACTTGATGCCGTCCTGGATGAAGAAGACCGGGATGTTGTTGCCCACCAGATCGAATGTGCCTTCGTCGGTGTAGAACTTGACCGCAAAGCCGCGGGTATCACGCACCGTGTCGGCAGAACCGCGCGATCCCAGCACAGTGGAGAAGCGCACGAAGACGTCGGTGGTCGTCCCCTTGCGTCCCAGGAACGCTGCTCTCGTGAACGACGAAGCGGTGCCGTACGACTCGAAGACCCCGTGCGCCGCAGCGCCGCGGGCATGCACCACGCGCTCGGGTATGCGCTCGTGGTCGAAGTGGGTGATCTTCTCGCGAAGATGGAAGTCCTCCAACAGCGACGGGCCGCGGGGACCTGCCTTCAAGGAATGGTCGGTGTCGGTCAGGCGCAGTCCCTGACTCGTCGTCAGGAACTGCCCCGACTGGGCGCGCGCCGGTTCGTCGCCCTGCGTTCCCGCAGGGCCGACACCGGCGGGGGCGGACTGGTCACGCTTGCGGCGAGGGGGCATGGGTGTCTCCTGACGGAACGAGAAACGCTACAACCAAGCGCACGGGACTGCCCCGAGCCTCAGAACCCCATACCCAAACCCGCTGCGATGCAAACTTCTTCGTTGCGCGTCGCCCTTACACCGGATTCTCGTGCGCCACAGCGCGGTAGCTGCGTGCCCCTGCTCGATCCACGGCCGCTCTGACAAGGCCGAAGACCAGGCCCTGCACACCCGCGGCCAACAACGCCTGGCTGCCCGAGCGGTTCAGATCCTTGGGGTCTGGAGGTCCCTCGCCCGAGTCGTCGATCCGCTCCCACAGCACACTGAAGACCTTGCCGGCCACCAGGCCGCCCACCACGCTGAACGCAGCCGACAGCGGCAGATACAGCGACTTCGATAACTTGCTCATCGTTCTCCTTGGCATATCTGACGGCCCCCGACTGATCCGAGCCGTGGCTGAGAGTTACCCCGAGTGCGGCCACGTCAATCGCCACACGTCTCGGCGGCAGCCCAACGCCAAAGGCGTGGAGGCGTCAGGACACTCGCCGAGATCGCACGATGGGCCGGAACGAATCGGCATCGGCGGCCGCCCAGTCGAAGGCCCAGCTTTCCGGCGCCTGCTCGATGAGTTCACCGGGCGCCAACCATTCGTAGAGTTCCGCGTACGAGACCTGCTGGGTGGCCGAGACTTTCTTGCGCAGCAGATGCGGCGACAGCATTGCCGGATCGGCGATCCCCATCGAGCCCATGATTTTCATTGCCTGCTCGACAGTGGCCTTCTGGTAGCGATACACGCGGGCGCTCTTGTCGTCGACGTCCAGAGCTCGCGCCCGTCGCGGGTCCTGAGTGGCGACCCCGACCGGGCAGTGATTGGTGTGACAACGCTGCGATTGGATACATCCGATCGCCATCATCATGGCGCGCGCAGCGTTGGTGTAGTCGGCGCCCTGAATGAGCCGTTTGATGATGTCATTGCCCGCGGCTACCTTGCCGCTGGCGCCGATGCGGATGACGTCGCGCAGACCGGTACCGACCAGTGCGTTGTGCACCGTCATCAATCCATCGGTGAGCGGAAGCCCGACGTGGTCCTCGTATTCCAGTGGCGCAGCGGCCGTTCCGCCCTCGGCACCGTCGACGATGATGAAGTCGGGAGTCACCCCCTCGGCGCGCATCGCTTTGCAGATGGCCAAGAAGTCCACTCGGGAGCCCACGCACAGTTTGAATCCCACCGGCTTGCCGCCGCACAGTTCGCGGAGCCGACCCACGAACTGCACCAGCTCGCGTGGCGTCGAAAACGCCGAGTGCGCAGCGGGACTCACACACTTCTCCCCCGCGGGCACCCCACGATATTCGGCGATCTCCTTGCTCACCTTCGACGCGGGCAGCACACCGCCCACGCCCGGTTTGGCACCCTGGCTCAGCTTGAGCGAAACGCATTTGACGGCATCGTGTGCGGCCTTGTCGGCGAACTGGTCAGGGTCGAAGTGTCCGTCGGCGGTGCGCGCGCCGAAATAGCCGGACCCGATCTCCCACACCACATCCGCGCCTCCGAGGTGGTAGGGCGTCAAGCCGCCTTCGCCCGTATCGTGGGCGAAGCCGCCCCGTCGCGCCCCGGCATTCAGGGCTTTCAACGCGTTGGCCGAGAGCGCCCCGAAACTCATCGACGACACGTTCAGCAGTGCCATGTCATAGGGCCGGGTGCAGTCCGGGCCTCCGATACGAACCCGGTAGGGCTCCGGCGGGGGCTCCACCGGCGCGGTCGAGTGCACCAGGTACTCGTACCCGGCCTCGTCGACATCGCGTTCGGTGCCGTACGACAATTCGGCCGCCGTCCCCTTGGCCCGCTCGTAGATCAGCGAACGGATGTCGCGGTCGAACGGCCGGCCGTCAAAGTTGCGTTCGATGAAGTACTGCTGCAGTTCCGGACGCACCGCCTCCAGCAGGTACCGGATGTGCCCGATCACCGGGTAGTTGCGCAGCACCGAATGACGTCGCTGGGTCACGTCGAAGACGCCGACGGCGGCCAGCCCACCTACTGCCACCGCGGCAATCCACCACACCCAACCACCGAACAGCGCAGTCACGGCAAGGCCTGCCGCAACGGCGACCAACGCCGCGACGATTCCGAACCGAATCACACCAACCCTCTTATCCGACGAACCACTGTCGGCCTCATACCCCAGAATCAGCCGTTTCAGGCGCCGCTTGCCTGTGGATCCGGTGCGACAAGCCGCGCGGTGTGCCGACGGCATCGCCGGCAGAGGCGTTCGTCCGGGTGGACGGGACATTCCTGACCGCGTCGGCCGTCGAGGTGCAAGACAGTCGGCCGACCCCTATGCGGCCGCCATGACCTGGCAATGTCGGAAATGGTTGTGAATCAAATATGAATTTGACAAGGCGCTCTTTATGCGTCACGTATGAGCATCTCGACACGCATTCGATCCTGGCTAGAATCGAATTCTAAGATAAAAGCAGATAATCCGTCGTGAATTCTGGAAGGGAATTGAATTGTGGGCGTCGGTATGACCAAGAGCCTCGTGGTTGCATCTGTGGCGATCGCATTGAGTTTGGGCTCGTCGGCGTCGGCGCTGGCCGCGCCCGAGGTACGGGCATCGGCCCAGGCCACGATCGCCGATCTGGAAGCGCGAGGACTTCGACCGATACTCAACAAGATCGGCAACGCACCTATCGAGCAATGCACCGTTATCGCGGTGCGCAAGGGCACCGCTGTCAAGCACTCCTGGATACAGCGAGGCCCAACCGGGAACGTCGGCAATCTCGTTCGGTACAAGACTGCGTACGTGGATCTCGACTGCAAACAATGAAAGATGGCGGCAGAGTATTTGAACCGCAATTTGCAGGTTGATAGTTGAATCAACGGTCAATTATTCGGCGTGAGGCCCGGGTGCGATCTCCTGTCCGCCAACACTGGATGTTTTCAGAGCCGTGGCCGATGCCCCAGAGACCGGTGGACAAACAGCTATTGCGCCATTCCGACGACCAGGTGACACAACCAACGAGAGTTTTCGGATCGCTCAGTCGTCGGCGAGTATGAGCGAGACCATGGTGTCGAGTCGGGCGAGCAGCGACTGGCAGGTCAACCGCGTCGTTTGGACTTGAAGCAGCGCTCCCCAGAACATCGTTTGGAGGGCCGCAACGACTTCCGGCCAGGCCCCACTGCCCGCCGTGGCGGCTATCCGCCGGTGCAACTCTTCACCGATCCGGATCCGAATATCGAGTACCGTACCGTCGTCGCTCAGTAGGGACCTGTTGCACGCCAACGCAAGGTCAGGCTGGTCCGCGCAGAGCAGAGTGATCATCCGCAACTGTTCACCAACACGGCGGCGTGGGGGCATCGTCGGATCAACCGTCAGCGGCAGGCGCCTCATTCGATCGAGGTAGAGCCCCGCGAACACTGCATCGACCGATGGGAAGTGGGCACACAGCGTTGACTGAGTTATCCCGGCCCGGCGGGCAAGTTCGGGCGCTGTGGGCAACTTCCTCGCGTGGGGCACCTCATCGAGCAATGCTGTGGCCGCACCGAACACCCGTCGCTGCATCATCGCATGTCGGCGATCCGGATCATGCCAGTATCCGTCATGCAGCATCGATGTGCTGGACATATGTCCAGTTTATCCGAGAGACGCATGCGGCGCAATCCTGCGGTTAATTTCGCTGATAGACAGGCAATACCCCCACGTCTCGATAGACAACGCACGGCGCCCACGGCCAAAAGCCGCCCACCTAGTCTGGCGATACTGGACACTTGTCCAGTATATTTCCACGGGTCAATGACAGGTCGGCGGAAGGTGCAACCGTGGCGTACGTGATCACGCAGAACTGCTGCAAGGATGCGAGCTGCGTCGCCGCGTGCCCGGTGGACTGCATCCGCCCGGTCCACCGATCGGGCGGCGCCGACACGGCAGAGATGCTCTACATCGACCCAGAAAGCTGCATCGACTGCGGCGCCTGCTTCGACGAATGTCCCGTCGATGCCATCTATTACGAGGAGGACCTGCCGCCACACTTGGCCCGGTTCAAAGAGCTGAACGCCGAATACTTCGAACGCAATCCGTTGCGGGCCGAGAACAGTCCCGAGGTTGCGCGTCGGATGCCGGTGCCGGCCGGCTCGTTGCGTGTGGCGGTGGTTGGTTCTGGCCCGGCGGCTTGCTACGCGGCCGCAGAGCTGATCGCCACCGACGGCGTGGAAGTTGATCTGTTCGAGCGGCTTCCGACGCCGTTCGGGTTGATTCGCGCCGGGGTGGCACCGGATCACCAGCGAACCAAATCGGTGGTTCGGATGTTCAACGCGACCTTCGGCCGCCAGCAATTGCGCTGTCATTTCAATGTCGAAGTCGGCCGCGATATTTCACACGATGAGCTGGTGGCCGCTCACCACGCCGTCATCTATGCGGTGGGAGCGTCCGACAGCCGTGCACTCGGGCTGCCCCAGGAGGCACTACCAGGTAGCTACCCGGCTGCAGATTTCGTCGGCTGGTACAACGGCCATCCCGATCACACGGCTCATGACTTCGATCTGACCGGTGGTCGCGCAGTAATCGTCGGCAACGGGAATGTCGCGCTGGATGTCGCGCGGGTGCTCCTGATGGATCAGACCGCACTGACCAACACCGACATTGCCGAGCATGCTTTGAAAGCCCTGCGAGACAGCGGTATTGAAGAAGTCGTGATCCTGGGTCGGCGTGGGCTCGCCAATGCCGCCTTCTCAGTCAGCGAGTTTCTGGCGCTCGGGCATCTGCCGGGTGTGGACGTGGTCATCGAAGGTGACGCCATGGAGGACAGTGCGGCGAGCGACTTTGAGTCGTCGTACAAGATTGCGGTCGCACGCGAGTACGCAGGACGTGCCCGTACTCCAGGACATAAGCGCATCATATTCCGGTTCGGCGCAACTCCACTGGAAGTAACTGGCTCCGAACGCGTTACCGCACTGCGACTCGAAGACGGAGACGTTCTGGAGACGTCACTGTTGTTGAGGTCCATCGGGTATCGGGGTAAGCCCATCGCAGGCTTGCCGTTCGATGCGGAACGCGGCATCGTGCCCAACAAAGCGGGCAGAGTACACGACGACGCGCAGTCACCGGTTCCGGGAGTGTATGTCGCGGGGTGGATCAAGCGCGGCCCGCGTGGCGTCATCGGCAGCAACCGGACGTGCGCTGCGGAGACAGTAGCGGCGCTTTGGGAGGATTTCAACGCGGGCAAGCTGAAACAGGAAGTGCCCCAGCGGGATGCGTTGCTGGACCTGCTGATGGAACGTGGTGTCGACCGGCTGAGTTGGGCCGGCTGGCAGTCCATTGACGCCACCGAACTCGAGCGGGGACAGGCCGCAGGACGACCTCGATCGAAACTCGTCTCGCTGCATGAGATGGTCGCCGCAGCACAGTCCTGCGAGTGACCGCCGACTGATGCCGACGATGCGGTACGACGCGGGTGAAGTCCAGAACACACAGTCGAGCTTCGGTTGCCGTCGTTGCAGAATCTAGACGATCAAACTATAGTCTGGACAGGTGTCCAGATTCTGTCGCCCGACGGCGCGGATCAAATCGATGGTGGACTGATATGCGCATCGCCCTGCTGTCCTACCGCAGCAAGACCCACTGTGGTGGCCAAGGCGTCTACGTCCGCCACCTCAGCCGCGGCTTGGTCGAAGCCGGCCACGAAGTCGAGGTGTTTTCAGGCCAGCCTTACCCCGAAGGACTGGACCCGCGAGTACGGCTCACCAAGGTCCCGAGCCTTGACCTGTATCGCGAGCCTGATCCTTTCCGCGTGCCACACATCCGAGAAATCCGTGACCTCGTCGACGTGCTCGAGGTGCTGACCATGTGGACTGCGGGGTTCCCGGAGCCACGCACGTTTTGTATGCGCGTTGCGCGCCTGCTTCGCGCTCGCCGTGACGAGTTCGACGTGGTGCACGACAACCAGAGCCTGGGTTCGGCGCTGCTCGCTGTGCAGGCAGTCGGTTTACCAGTGGTCGCGACAGTCCACCATCCGATCACCCGGGATCGGATGGTCGACGTAGCTGCTGCCCAATGGTGGCGAAAGCCACTGGTGCGCAGGTGGTATGGCTTCGTCCAGATGCAGAAGCGGGTGGCCTGCAAGATTCCTGAACTGCTGACGGTGTCGACGGCGTCCGCAGCTGACATCGCGGCCGATTTCGGGGTGCAGCCCAGCCGGATACACGTCGTGCCGCTCGGTGTGGACACAGAACTGTTCCGCCCGCGGACGACCAGGCTGCGCGGGCGGATCATCGCCATTGCCAGTGCAGACGTGCCGCTCAAGGGAGTCAGCCATTTGTTGCACGCCGTGGCTCGGTTGCGCGCGGATCACGAACTCGACGTGCAGTTGGTGTCCAAGCTCGACCCCAACGGGCCCACCGAGAAACTGATCGCCGAACTCGGCATCTCGGACATCGTGACGATCTCCAGCGGGCTCGCCGATGAGGAACTCGCCACGTTGCTGGCATCTGCGGAAATCGCCTGCATTCCTTCGCTTTACGAAGGTTTCTCCCTGCCTGCGGTGGAGGCCATGGCCAGCGGAACGCCCATCGTGGCAAGCCGCGCCGGAGCGCTGCCCGAGGTGTTGGGCGCCGATGATGACTGCGCCCGGTTGGTGACGCCCGGCGACGTCGGCGAGCTGACCGCAGTGCTCGGCGAACTGCTCGGTTCGCCCGCGGAACTGGCCCGGCTCGGTACGAACGGACGACGTCGGGCCGAGGCTGTCTTCAGTTGGGAATCGGTTGCCGAGCAGACTGTTTCGGTATACGAGAGGGCAATATGCTGACCGTAGATTTTGACCGCCTGAAGATCGGCGCTGGGACAACCGTCATCGATGTCGGTTGCGGCGCAGGCCGGCACTCATTCGAGGCGTACCGTCGAGGCGCCGACGTGGTGGCGTTCGACCAGGACGGCGAGGAGCTCAACAACGTCGACGCCATCCTGCAGGCGATGGCCGACCAAGGAGAGGCCCCGCCCGGAGCAAAAGCCGAAGTCGTAAAGGGTGACGCCCTCGAATTGCCCTACCGAGACGGCGAATTCGACTGCGTTATCGCCTCGGAGATCCTCGAGCACGTACCCGAGGACGATCGAGCCATCGGTGAGTTGGTTCGAGTGCTCAAACCCGGCGGCCTGCTCGCCATCACAGTGCCGCGCTGGATGCCCGAAAAGATCTGCTGGCTGCTGTCCGACGCGTATCACGCCAATGAAGGTGGACACATCCGGATCTACCGGGCCGACGAGCTGTTGAAAAAAGTCGAGGTCCATGGCATGCGGTTTCAGCATCAGCACCATGCACACGCCCTACACTCACCATTCTGGTGGCTCAAATGTGCTGTGGGAGTCGATAAACCGGATCATCCGGCTGTAGCGGCGTATCACAAGTTGCTGGTATGGGACATGATGTCCAAGCCGTGGCTGACTCGCGTGGCGGAGGATGCGCTGAACCCGCTGATCGGCAAGAGCATCGCACTGTATTTTCAGAAGCCGGCGGCCTAGATCCGTGCGGTGTCATGAAGTTCCCGGTGTTCCAGGGGTTTTGACGCCGGACCAATGTCTGTTGACCGCGAAATCCATCGCCGAGACCCAGGAACCGGACGGGGCTCTCCCCTGGTTCGTCGGAGGGCACACCGACCCGTGGGACCACGTCGAAAACGCCATGGCGCTGTCCGCCGCGGGCCTGATCGAGCCCGCACGGGCCGCGTTCGAATGGTGCCGGACCACACAGCGAGCCGACGGATCCTGGCCGATCCAAATCCGCCGGGGCGTCGTCGAAGACCCCAACACTGACAGTAATTTCTGTGCCTACGTAGCTACCGGTGTCTGGCATCATGTGATGGTCACCCGCGATCGGCATTTCGCGGTCGAGATGTGGCCGGTAGTCAGTCGAGCGATCGACCTCGTGCTGTCGATGCAGTTCGGCGACGGCGAAATCGCCTGGGCGGCCAGTAGCTCGGGCGTAATCGAGGAGGCCTTGCTGACCGGGTGCGCGAGCATCTATCACAGCATCCGGTGCGCGCTGGCGCTCGCGAGGTACCTCGACGAATCACAGCCCGAGTGGGAAGTTGCGCTCGGTCGGCTGGGACACGTGATCGCCGAACATCCAGAGGCTTTCAACGCCAAGGACACCCACGCGATGGAGTGGTACTACCCCGTGCTCGGCGGCGCGGTCCGAGGGCCCGCGGCCCACGCACGTATCGCCGCCCGCTGGGACGAATTTGTGGTACCCGGATTGGGCATCCGGTGTGTCGATCACAGGCCCTGGGTCACCGGTGCGGAGACCTGTGAGTTGGTGATGGCACTCGACGCAATCGGCGAATCAGCCAGGGCCCGCATACAGTTCGCCAACATGCAGCATCTCCGGGAAGAGGACGGGTCCTACTGGACCGGCCTGGTGTACGCCGACGGCAAACGCTGGCCGGTCGAGCGCAGCACCTGGACGGGTGCCGCGATGGTGCTGGCTGCGGACGCACTGTCACGCACAACGCCGGCCAGCGGCATCTTCCGCGGAGACGACTTGCCTCGCGGACTGCACGGCGCGTTCGACTGCGCCTGCGCGGCCCGCTGACGGCGGATCGTCTAGAGCGCCGACCCCGGTACTCCGGAGCGTCGCTCCAGGATTCGCATCGATCCATGCACCGCGATCTCCGCGAAATCGCCCGTGGCGAGCGCCCTTTCGTAGATATGAAACGGCGCTTGGCCGCCATCCTGCGGGTCGGGGAACACGTCGTGGATGACAAGCGCACCGCCGACCTCAACCCAGCGCGCCCAGCCATCGAAGTCCCGCTGGGCGGCCTCTTCGGTGTGTCCACCGTCTATGAACAGGAACCGCAATGGTGTTCGCCACGACCGCGATACCACCGCCGACTTCCCTACTACCGCGACCACATGCTCGTCCAGCCCTGCGGCATCCAGCGTGTGGCGTAGTCGGGGCAGCGTATCGAACAGGCCCGTGACGGCATCGACCATCGAGCTGTCGTGATACTCCCAGCCGGCCTGGTGCTCCTCAGAGCCATGATGGTGGTCGATCGTGTAGATCACGCCGCCGGTCTGCAGCGCCGCTGCGCCGAGCATGACGGTCGACTTGCCACAGTAGGTGCCGATCTCGACACCGGTACCGGCACCGAGGTAGCGCACCGCCGCGTCGTACAAGGCCCGACCTTCGTCGGCCGGCATGAAGCCGGTGACGCTGTCGGCCAGGTCGAACAGGTGGGCCACGTCCGGCGGCAAAACAGCTTCGGCCCTAGTCATATCGGGCAACTTACCGGACGGGCGCCAGGCGATGTAACGGCGTCCGAGGACGGCGCCAGAGCCTGGCGAAGCTCATGCCGGTGCCTCAGATTTTCAGCGCGCAGCGCATCCGTCCGCGGCACCCTGGTTGGCAAGCTCGCCGCTTGCGATCTGGCCGGCGGCGGCGCCGTAGGCAACGTTCAGGGTTTTGATTCCATTGATCCATCCCGACCGAAGCCGTTGGGGCTCAGCCAACTTGGAGATATCGGGCAGCTGGTCGGCGATCTCGTTGAAGATGAGTTTGATTTCCATCCGCGCCAGGTTCGCGCCAATGCAGTAGTGGGCCCCGTTGCCCCCGAAACTGAGGTGCGGGTTGGGATTGCGCAGGATGTCGAACTCGAAGGGCTTGTCGAACACCGCCTCATCGAAGTTCGCCGAACTATAGAAGAGTCCGACGCGCTGGCCTTGGCGAACGCTGACCCCACCAACTTCAGTATCGACGAGCGCGGTGCGCTGAAAACAATGCACGGGACTCGCCCATCGGATGATCTCATCAACGGCGGTGTCAGGACGTTCTCGCTTGAACAGCTCCCACTGATCGGGGCGGTCGAAGAACGCGTTCATCCCATGAGTGATGGCGTTGCGCGTAGTTTCGTTGCCGGCGACGGCCAGCAAGATTACGAAGAACGCGAACTCGACGTCGCCGAGCGCGTCTCCCTCGACGTCCGCTTCGATCAGACGCGTCACGATGTCGTCGGCCGGACAGCGCCGCCGCTCCTCGGCCATTGCGTAGGCGTAGGCCATCAGCTCGGCGTTGGCCACCGCTGGATCACCCTCGAAATCGGGATCGTCGGTGTTCATGATGGAATTGGTCAACGCGAACAACTTTTCGCGGTCGGCTTCTGGCACACCGATGAGGTCCGCGATCGCCTGCAGCGGCAAGCTCATCGCGACATCGTCGACGAAGTTGCCGCTGTCCTTCGACGCGGCGGTGCGCACGATTTCATGTGCCGCTACGGCGAGCTTGCCTTCCAAGTGAGCAACGGCTCGCGGTGTGAACAACTTTGAGACGAGTTTGCGCAGCCTGGTGTGAGCCGGTGCGTCGTGGTTGATCAGCAGCGCTTTGGTCAGGTCCAGTTCGTCGGCGGTGACGCCGTCGGGCAGCCGCATGACTGCGCCCTTGCGGTTGGTTGACCACAGCTCACCATTGCGGGAAATGGCTTTCACGTCCTCGTGGCGGCTGACAACCCAGTACCCACCGTCGTCGAAGATCGATTCCCGCTGGGCGTTCCACCACACCGGCGCGGTTCGACGGAGCTCGGCGAACTGGGTGACCGGCAGCCCTGCCAGCAATACGTCGGGGTCGGTGAAGTCAAAGCCGGGGCCAAATGGGCACGTCGTCGTAGTCATCCAGGTTGCCTCCGCTCGCCAATTACCGCGATCATACAGATGGTTGTGGATTGTATGACCTAGTGCCTCGGGTTGTCGATGCAGGGGATCAGCGCTGGTGGCCTGGCGTTATCCTCTGGGGACAGAGAGCAGTCCGATCGCAAGGGAGGCCCGGGTGCGAACCCGTGGATGGGGTGGCGACGTTCCCGCCAGCGACGACGAAGCGATCGCGCGCATCATCGCCGCCACTCGCTCGAGCATCGATCAACGCGGTGAACGGGTCAGCTTGGCCGATGTCGCCCGCACGCTCAACGTGACGCGACAAACGATCTACCACTATTTCGGCTCGACGGACGAGCTGTTGCACGCGACGGCGGCCGATGCCACAGGCGAATTCATGACTCAGCTGTCGGTGGCGCTGTCGGGCATCACCGACCCTGCTGTGGCCATCATCGACGGCATCGCCTTGACCATGGAGCGCTTGCCCAAAGACCCGTATATCGGGCTGATGCTACGAGCGCCGCGCAATGCGGCCGTCGCAGAGAAAGTCTCGATGGCGAATGATACTGCAGCCATGTTCGGCCGTTTTATCCTCGATCGCCTCGACGTCGATTGGTCGTCATGTGTGCCCTCAGCCCAAGACGACGTCTTGGAGATCGTATTGCGAACCTTGCAGACGTTCATCATGTCCCCGCCCACCGGCGGCGGCACCGAATTGCGCCGGCTGTTGAACGTCTGGATCGCCCCCGCCGTCAGAGCCTTGCAGTACGACGAGCGCTGATCAACAGTCGTCTCGCTAGAACGCTCCCGACGAGGGTCTCGGCAGGTCGACCCGCGACGAACGTGGGCTTGTCTTAACGGGGGACGGTTCCGTCGACGCCCCGAATCGAAGGCTGCGATGGGCCTGGAAGTAGCGGGATCGGTTACGTGCGTGCGCGCAGGCCAGGGCCGCGCAGCAAATTTCAGAATTTTCGCGACATCGCGACAATCTAGAACATACACTCCCGTACGTAGTGTATGACCATGGCTAGATGTCGTACCGAGCCGGCGGTATTTCACGACAGGAATGCCGCCATTGGCAACGGTCGCCGGTGCGAGCACGTGCGGAGGACTGCATTGCTGTACAACGTGATTCAGCTGGGATGGCACCGTTACGCCTCCGCCCAACAGCCATCCGCGGGGTGTGTCCGTGGCTATCCGTGAACTCAATCGCACCCGCGCCCGCATCGCGGCAGCGGTGCTGATCAGCATCATCGTGGCCGCGGTGGTCTTCACGTACCTGTCGTACACCGCGGCATTCACCCCCACTGACACCGTCTCGGTGATGGCGCCCCGCGCCGGTCTGGTGATGGACCCTGATGCCAAGGTGAAATACCGCGGCATCCAGGTCGGCAAGGTCGAGCGGATCGACTACGCCGGCGACCAGGCGAAGCTCAAACTCGCCGTGCTGAGCGACCAGATGCGGTACATCCCGTCGAACGCCCGGGTCCGGCTGGGCAGCACGACGGTGTTCGGCGCCAAGTCCGTCGAATTCCTGCCGCCGGAGCATCCGTCGAAGGAATCGATGCGTCCCGGCGCGCAGGTGCAGGCCAAGGACGTGCAGCTGGAGATGAACACCGTCTTCCAGACGCTGACCGACCTGCTCGACAAGATCGACCCGGTCAACCTCAACGCCACGGTGACCGCGCTCGGCGAAGGCCTGCGGGGCCACGGCGACGACGCCGGCGCCGCCGCGGCCGGGCTGAGCAAATACCTGCAGTACTTCAACCCCAAGCTGCCGACCCTGCAGCAGGACTTCAAGGACACCGCCACGGTCGCCGGCATCTACGGCGACGCCGCGCCCGACCTGGCGAAGATCTTCGACAATGCGCCGACGGTCAGCACGACACTGACCGAACAGCAGCAAGACCTCAACGCCGCGCTGCTCGCGTCCACCGGGTTCGCCAACAACGCCTACGCGACCATCTCCCCGGCCGCCGACGACTACATCGCCGCCATCCAGCGGCTGCGCGCGCCGCTGAAAGTCCTCGGCGACTACTCACCCGAACTGCCCTGCCTGCTACAAGGTGTGTCAAAAGCAGTGAGCCGCTTCGGCCCGGTGTTCGGCGGCATCAAGCCCGGCCTGTTCGTCGCTGCGAACTTCTTCCCCGGCGCACCCAACTACACCTACCCGGAGAGCCTGCCGATGGTGAACGCCTCCGGCGGCCCGAACTGCCGTGGCCTTCCGGACATGCCGTCCAAGCAGTTCGGCGGCTCCTGGTACCACTCACCGTTCCTGGTGACCGACAACGCCTACATCCCGTTCCAGCCCAACACCGAGTTGCAGTTCGACGCTCCCTCGACGCTGCAGTTCCTCTTCAACGGTGCCTACGCAGAGAGGGACCGTTACTGACCAGTCACGACCCGCGGACTGTATGCAGCGCACTCACTGACGGAGAAGTTTGCGGGGAAGCTATTGGCTGCGGGCTGGCCTGTAACTATCGCGCCCCGCAGCTGGCCCGCCATTCGACAAGAGGCTGGAATGCGCACGCGCACAACGAAAATCATGCCGTGCCGAAATGCCGGCCATCCTCGCCGCATCTCGATCGCGTATTGCCACATGGGCGCTAAGCGTGCCGCGACGTCACGCCCCCGTCGACCACGATCTGGGTGCCGGTGATGAACGACGCCTTCGGCGACAAGAGGAACGCGACGGCCGCGCCGATCTCCTCGGGCTGCCCCAACCGGCCCAGCGGCGCCGCCGACAGGAACGCGTTCTTCACCTCAGGAACAGCCAACGCGTCGGCGAGCATCGGGGTTTCGATGAAGCCCGGGCACACCGCGTTGACGCGAATTCCCAACGGCCCCAACTGACCTGCCATCGACCGGGTCAGCCCGAGCAGCCCGGCCTTCGACGCGCAGTACGCCGGGATGAACGGATTGCCAACCAGCCCTTCGATACTCGAGATCCCCACGATCGCCGGAGCGGCTCCGGCAGCCAGCGCGTTCTCGAAATGTGGCAGCAGCAGTTGGGACAGCAGCGCTTGCGCACGCAGGTTCACATCGACGACGGCATCCCACGATTCAACAGTGAACATCCCGACCGGCTCTGGCAGCACCCGGCCCGCGGCATGCACCAGCCCGTCGATGCCGTCCACGGCTACGGCGGCCTGCTCGACGGCGGCGGCCATCGAGTCGGTGTCACTCACGTCGACGACGACGCCGTGCGCCCCGAGTGACTCCGCGACGGCGACCACTTGCGGCGAGATGTCGAACAGCGACACCGCGCGACCGTCGGCGATCAACGCCTTGGCCGACGCCAGGCCGATACCGGATGCACCACCGGTCACCACCACACCACTCATGCCAGACCTTTCAATACGCTCCGCTACGTAGCGGAATACCGAACGGCTCGGACACTACGCGATACCGGCCCGCCCCAGCGTTTCAACGCCGGAATTCATAGCCACTCATGGTTGGCTCGAAGGGTCATGACGAAACGTACTGCGCTGCTGCTGACCTGCACGCTGCTCCTCGGCTCCACGGGATGCTCGATCTTCGGCGGCCCGGAACCCGAGGATGCCTTCAACGCGTTTGCTGATGCGTTGCACCGCAAGGACTCCGGCGCGGCCGCCAAGGACACCACCGATGCCGGCGCATCAGAGCCGGCCATCAAGTCCATGTTCGACGGCATGGGCAAAAACGCCACCGTCGATGTCAAGGCCACACCGGGCGACGGCGACAACAAGTCGACCGCCAAGCTCGCCTACACCTGGTCGTTCGGACCCGGCCGCGAATTCCGTTACGACACAACGGCTATAGCCACCAAGGTCGGTGACGACTGGAAAATCCGCTGGGCCCCGGCGCTTTTGCATCCCAAGCTCCGGCAGGGCGGTACGTTCCAGTTCAGCGAAGACAAAGCGCTGCTGACGCCCGTCGTCGACCGAAACGGCCAACCGCTGCTCAGCTGGCAGACCGTCGGCGTCATCACCCTCAGTCGCGACCACCTCGACTCCGCCGCGGCACTGGCCCCGGTGGTTGCCCGGTTCGACGACACCATCACCGCCGACTCGATCGCAGGCGAGTTCAACGGAAATCAGGACGACCGCGTCACCGTCGTCAAGCTCCGCGAGGCAGACCTCGGCCAGGTCGCCGACGAACTCACCCAGATCCCCGGTGTCACCGTCACCAAGCAGGGCGCGCTGCTGACCACCGACCCCAACCTGCACTCGCCGGCCATCAGCGGCCTGCCCGAGGTGTGGCAGAAGGCCATCGACGCGACCGCCGGCTGGTCGGTCGACCTGGTCGACGATCAAGGGCAGCCCACCGACGAACTCGCGAACAACGCCCCCGCGGACACCAAACCCGTCCGCACCACTCTGGACCCGCACCTGCAGCTCCTCGCGCAGCACGCCGTGGCCAGCGACCCCCGTCCGACCGTCCTCGTCGCCATCGCCCCCAGCACCGGCGCCATCCTCGCCGCGGCCCAGAACGACGCGGCCAACGCGCAGGGACCCATCGCCTTCACCGGCCTGTACCCGCCGGGGTCGACGTTCAAGACCGTCACCACCGCGGCCGCCCTCGAGAAAGGGTTGGCGAAGGCCGACTCCCCCGAGCCCTGCCCGGGCACGGTGACGATCGAGAACCGCACCATCCCCAACGAGGACAAGTTCGACCTCGGCACGGTCCCGCTGGAGCAGGCCTTCGCGCATTCCTGCAACACCACCATGGGCGCGCTGGCCGACAAGCTGCCCGCCGACGCGCTGCCCAACACCGCCAAGAACCTCGGAATCGGCGTCGACTTCGTCATCCCCGGCATCACGACCGTGACGGGCAAGGTGCCCAACGCCGACACCCCGGCGCAGCGCGTCGAGAACGGCATCGGCCAGGGCACCGTCACCGTGAGCCCGTTCGGGTTGGCCGTCGCCGAGGCCAGCCTCGCGCACGGATCGACCATCACGCCCACGCTGCTGCCGGGCCAGCAGACCACCGCCAGCACGCCGTCGACCCCGATCGACAAGCCGACCGCCGACGCCCTGCGCGCGATGATGCGACTGACCGTCACCGACGGCACCGCGTCCGCTCTCAAGGACATCGACGGGCTCGGCGGGAAGACCGGGACCGCGGAATTCGGCGACAACACGCACTCGCACGGCTGGTTCGCGGGCATCGTCGGGGACCTCGCGTTCGCGACGCTGGTCGTCGGCGGGGATTCGTCGGCGCCCGCGGTGGCCGTCAGCGGGGACTTCCTGCGTGCCGCGCTGGCCGGGTAACGGCGTGCCAATTTCGCCAACGGGCCCCGCACTTGGGATTCTTGGCTGATGCGGGTTGACGGACGCGAGGTCGCGGTCTCGGGCAGCCTGCTGCAACCGATCACCCGCCGGACCAACGACATCCTGCGGCTGGTGGCCGCGACGGCGTTCCTGGTCACCGTCGTCACCAGCTCGCTGATCACCCGCAACGACTGGGTCCGGCTGGAACGGTCGGTGTCGCGGATCGTCGGCGTGCTCACGCCGACCCAGTCGAACCTTGTCTACATCGCGTACGCCATCGCGATCCTGGCGCTGCCGTTCGTCATCCTGCTGAGCCTGCTCGTGACAAAGCAATGGAAACTGCTCGGTCCGTACGCCGCCGCCGGCCTGATCGCCGTGCTGTCGCTGTCCATCAACTCCAACGGCATCGCAGCACCCAACTGGCACTTCGACCTCTCCGACCGCCTCAACACCGTCTTCTCCCAGTTCCTCGACGACCCGCGCTGGATCGCGCTGCTGGCCGCGGTGCTGACGGTGTCCGGCCCCTGGCAGCCCGCCCGGCTGCGCCGCTGGTGGTGGACGCTGCTGCTGGCGTTCGTGCCGATCCACCTCGTGGTCAGCGCCATCGTGCCGGCCCGGTCGCTGCTCGGCCTCGCCGTGGGCTGGTTCGTCGGCGCGCTGGTGGTGCTGGTCAGCGGCACCCCGGCGCTGGAGGTTCCGCTGGCGGGCGGGGTCCAGGCGCTGGCCCGCCGCCAGTTCGACGTATCGGCGCTGACGGTCATCCGCCCGGCCGGCGCCGGACCACTGGTGCTCAGTGCCGATTCAGCCGACGGGACGCGCGCCGTCGTCGAGCTCTACGGGCCGAACCAGCGGGTGGGCGGCGCCATGAGCCAGCTCTGGCGCAAGATCACGCTGCGCAACGACGAGACCGCTCCCCTGCAGACCTCGATGCGCCGCGCCGTCGAACACCGCGCACTCATGACCATCGCCGTCGGCGACCTCGACCTCGCCAACACCCGGACCATCGCGCTCGCGGCCCTCGACCGCGGCTGGACCATGTTCGCGCACACGCCGGCGAGCGGCGCCCCGCTGACCAACGAGACTTCGGTCGCCGATGTGTGGCGTGCGCTGGGCGCGCTGCACCACCACCAGATCTCGCACGGCGACCTGCGGGCGTCGGAGCTGACGGTCGACGACCGGACGGTGCTGTTCGGCGGGTTGGGCAACTCCGAGTACGGCGCCTCCGACGTGCAGTTGCAATCCGACGTCGCGCAACTGTTGGTGACGACGACGGCCGTGTACGACGCCGAGGAAGCGGTCGCCGCAGCCATCGAGCAGTTCGGCGAGGACACCGTGCTGACCGCGTCGCGCCGCCTGACCAAGTCGGCGATGCCGCTGCGGCTGCGGGAGTCGATCCCCGACTCGCGCGCCGTCATCACCGCGGCCCGCGACGAGGTGAAGCACCAGACCGGCGCCGACCGCATCCAGACCGAGACCATCACCCGCTTCACCCGCAACCAGGTCATCCAGCTGGTCCTGCTCATCGCGCTGGTGTACGTCGCCTATCCGTTCATCAGCACGGTGCCGACGTTCTTCTCCGAGCTGCGGTCCGCCAACTGGTGGTGGGCGCTGCTCGGCCTCGCGGTGTCGGCGCTGACGTACGTGGGCGCCGCGGCGGCGTTGTGGGCCAGCGCCTCGGAGGCGGTGAGCTTCAAGAACCTGACCATCATGCAGGTGGCCAACACCTTCGCCGCGACGACGACGCCGGCCGGCGTCGGTGGCCTGGCGCTCAGCACGCGGTTCCTGCAGAAGGCCGGGCTCGGCGCCTTGCGCGCGACAGCCGCGGTGGCGCTGCAACAGTCGGTTCAGGTGCTCACCCACGTGGCACTGCTGATCTTCTTCAGTGCGGCGGCCGGCGCGTCGGCCGATCTGTCGCACTTCGTGCCGTCGTCGACGGTTCTGTATCTGATCGCCGGTGCGGCGCTGGGTGTGGTCGGCACGTTCATGTTGGTGCCGCGGGCCCGGCATTGGCTCGGCACCTCGGTGCGGCCGCGGCTGACGGAGGTGTGGGCCGACCTGGTCAACCTCGCCCGCGAACCGCGCCGCCTCGGGCTGATCGTGTTGGGTTGCGCGGCAACGACTCTCGGGGCGGCGCTGGCCCTGTGGGCGAGTGTCGAGGCCTTCGGCGGGTCAACGTCGTTCGTGACGGTGTGCGTCGTGACGATGATCGGTGGCACGCTCGCCTCGGCCGCTCCGACCCCCGGCGGCGTGGGCGCCGTGGAGGCGGCGCTGATCGGTGGTCTGGCCGCGTTCGGCCTGCCCGCCGCGGTCGCGGTGCCGTCGGTATTGCTCTACCGGGTGCTGACGTGCTGGCTGCCGGTGTTCATCGGCTGGCCCGTCATGCGCTGGCTGACCGAGAAGGACATGATCTAGGCCCTTGCGGCGTGTCGCGGCCGGCGTGTCAGGCCGCCTTGTGACACATGCGATCTGCAGGCGTCAACTTTCCCTGACTGGGTCAGAGAAAGTTGACGCTTCCCAGCGAAAGGTGCCGAGACAGACCGGGGCCGAAGACCCCGGTATGGCCGCTACATCTTGGCGAGCATGCCGTTCATCGTGGTGATCTCGGCCTGCTGCGTGGTAACGATCGATTCCGCCATCTTCTTGGCGTCGGCGTTGGTGCCGTTCTTCAGCTCGTCGTTGGCCATGGTGATGGCGCCCTGGTGATGCTCGACCATCATCTGCAGCCACATCTTGTCGAACGCCGCGCCGGACAGGCCCGTCAGTTCGGTCATCTGCTGCGGGGTCATCAGGCCCGGCATCGAGTGGCTCATGGTGGCCGACGGCGCGGGCTTGCCGAAGCCGGCGAGCAGCGTCGTCATTTGCTGCATCTCGGGCGCCTGCGCCTTCTCGATGGCAGCGGCGAGGTCCTTGACCTGCTGGTTCTGCGAGCGGGTCGGGACAAGCTTGGCCATCTCGACGGCCTGCGCGTGGTGCGGGTACATCATCTGCAGGAACATCACGTCGGCGTCGTTGAAGTTGGCGGACGGCGCAGCGCTGGTGCTGGAACCCGACATCCCCGGCATCGAGTGCCCGGGCATGTCGTGGCCTGACATCGGCATGGACGAGGTGGTGGCGGAGACCGTCGAGGCCTGCTCGTTCGGCGGGCTACAGGCCGCGAGTGCGATGGCGGCAGCGGTTCCGGCGATGGCGATAGATGCGATTTTGAACATGGTTGAACTCCTTGAAGATTGGATGGGTTGACGCGGGGCACGGCCCATCAGATTCGAAGGAGCGACAGTTCCGCGAGAGTGAGCACCGTCCACGGCGGCGCTCTTTGCCTGCGCCGCAACGCCTGTCGGATACGGGCCTGCACGCTGCGCTCGGGCGCGACGCCGAGCCAGTACAGCAAAGCCAGAACCAGGATGGTCAGCAGTTCGGTCATGACGAAGACACAGGCGTGAAAACCGTTGTGTCCGTTGCAGTCGCAGGCATCCGACATGGACGTTTGCGCCGCCGGGGCGCTCGCGTGCTGATGCACAGCCGCCTGCGGATGATGCGACGGAGCGTGCGCCGACGTGACGACCAGCGAATGCATGCCGATGATGCCCGCGATCAGAACGAGCATGCCGACGACGTGTAATCGCGTGCTGCGATGCGTCACGTCGGCCTCCGGTTCGGGTGTCGGTATGCAAATCATAGTACCCGGTGGGGGTATATCTGCGGGAATAAATGTTGCGGTCGCCGCCGACCGGAACGCAATCGGGCGCCGTGACCGGTGGGCCGCGTCACATCACCGTTCCCGCAGTGGCGACTTTCACCGTTATTGGACTCGTCGGTTAGTTAGCCCCGCTACTAGTGTCGACATATGGGTCGGGAAGCCTTGAGTCACAGCATTATTGGGGCGGCGGAATCGCTGAACCAATACGTTCAGCCGGACGGCAGGATCGTCATACCTGACGGCATCACGCTGACGTCGTTCCTGGAACGTAACCGCGCGGCGATGGGCGACAGTCCGTCGTACCGGTTCATCGACTACGCGCACAATCCCGACGGCGAGATCGTCGAACTCAGCTGGAACGGCCTGTGGGCTCAGGTCAACGCCGTCGCGGCCCGGCTCCAGCAGGTCACCGCGCCCCGCGACCGGGTGGCGATCCTCGCGCCGCAGGGCGTCGACTACGTCGCGGCGTTCTTCGCGGCCGTGCACGCCGGAAACATCGCCGTCCCGCTGTTCGCGCCGGCGCTGTCCGGGCACGCCGAGCGCCTCGCCGCGGTGCTGGCCGACGCCAAGCCATCGGTGGTGCTGACCACCACCGCGGCCGCCGAAGCGGTCCGCACGTTCATCAAGACGCTGCCCGCCGCGCAGCGCCCGCGGGTGATCGCCGTCGACGCCGTGCCGGACACCCTCGCCGAGATGTACCTCGCCCCGGACTCCCGCACCGACGACGTCGCGTACCTGCAGTACACCTCGGGCTCGACGCGCACCCCCGCCGGCGTGGAGATCACGCATCGGAACGTGTGCACCAACGTCATTCAGATGATCCTGGCCGGCGGCCTGGACACCGACATCCGCAGCGTCAGCTGGCTGCCGCTGTATCACGACATGGGCCTGATCATGATCATGTTCCCCGCGCTGTGCGGCGGCCAGATCAGCCTGATGGACCCCATGGCGTTCGTCCGCCGGCCCTACCGGTGGATCCGGCGCCTGGCCGACGAGGCCGCCCACGGCCGGACGTTCGCGGCCGCACCCAATTTCGCCTTCGAACTGTGCGCGCAGCGCGGCCTGCCGCCGGCCGGCGAGGCGCTCGACCTCAGCAATGTGGTCACGCTGCTCAACGGTTCGGAGCCGGTGACGCTGCCGTCCATCGAGCAGTTCATGGCGGCGTTCACGCCCTACGGGCTGCCCGAGACGGTGGTCAAGCCCTCGTACGGCATGGCCGAGGCCACGCTGTCGGTCGCCAGCATCGGCGCGGACGAAAAGCCGTGCGCCACATATCTGGACCGCGAGGAGCTCGCGGCGGGCCGGGCCGTCGTCGTGGGCCGGCACGCCGACGGCGCGGTCCCCCACGTCTCGTGCGGGCAGGCCATCCCCGACCAGTGGGTGGTAATCGTGACGCCCGACGGGGACGAGGCCGCCGACGGCGTCGTAGGCGAAATCTGGTTGCACGGCAACAACATCGGCCGGGGTTACTTCGGGCGGCCCGAGGAGTCCGAGCGGGTGTTCGGCAACAAGCTGCAGACCCGTCAGACCGTCAGCCACGCCGATGGCGCCGAGGACAACGCATTGTGGTTGGCCACAGGCGATCTGGGCGTTTACGTCGGCGGCGAGCTGTTCGTCACCGGCCGCATCAAGGATCTCGTCATCGTCGACGGGCGCAACCACTACCCGCAGGACATCGAGGCCACGGTCAGCCGCGCCTCCTCGGCCGTGCGCTCCGGCTACGTGACAGCCTTTGCTGTTCCTGGTGATTCGGGTGAACAACTGGTCGTGATCGCCGAGCGCGCGGTGGGTGCCGGACGTGCCGAATTGGAGCCGGTGGCCGAGGCGGTGCGGGCCGCGGTGGCGCGTCATCACCAGGTGCGCGTCGCCGAGGTGCGGCTGGTCGCGGCTGGCCGCATCCCGCGTACGACGTCGGGAAAGCTGGCCCGCAGCGCCGCGCGCGCGGAGTTTCTCGCCGGTCAATTCGACTAGCGAGCGGCACGCCGGGCACTGTTGCGGCACTTTCGATTTGGGGCCACGGCAGCCCACTGGGACACGAGTCATCAGAGTTAACAGAACGTTATTTGTCGATCGCGCCAATTTGCGGCGCCGTGGTCGCCGCTCGTGTTGGATGACGGGGTAGCCCTCGAGTAGGGCCCATTCCGCCGATGGGAGCACCGAGATGACGGAGCAGCGCCCCGACATCGTCATCCTCATGACCGACGAAGAACGCGCCATCCCGCCGTACGAAACCGACGACGTCCTGGACTGGCGTCACCGGACCCTCACGGGCCGGCGGTGGTTCGACGAAAACGGCGTGCGTTTCACGCGGCACTACACCGGCTCCCTGGCCTGTGCGCCCAGCCGGCCGACGCTCTTCACGGGCCAGTACCCCGACCTCCACGGCGTCACGCAGACCGACGGTCTCGGCAAGCGGTACGACGACTCGCGGCTGCGGTGGCTCCGCCAGGGCGAGGTGCCGACGCTGGGCAACTGGCTGCGCGCCGCCGGGTACGACACGCACTACGACGGCAAGTGGCACATCTCGCACGCCGACCTCGAGGACCCCAAGACCGGCAAGCCGCTCGCCACCAACGACGCCGACGGTGTCGTCGACCCCGTAGCGGTGCAGGCCTACCTCGATGCCGACCCACTGGGGCCCTACGGCTTCTCCGGCTGGGTCGGGCCAGAACCGCACGGAGCGGCCATGTCCAACAGCGGTTTTCGGCGGGACCCGTTGGTGGCCGAGCGCGTCGTCGCCTGGCTCGACGACCGTTACGCGCGGCGGCGCGCCGGCGACCCGGAGGCGCTGCGGCCGTTCCTGCTGGTGGCCAGCTTCGTCAATCCCCATGACATCGTGCTGTTCCCGGCCTGGGTCCGCCGCAGCCCGCTGCTCGACTACCCCGTCCTCGAGCCGCCGCACGTGCCCGCGGCGCCGACCGCCACGGAAGATCTGACCGACAAGCCGGCCGCGCAGGCCGCCTTCCGTGAGGCCTACTACTCCGGCTACGGCCCGGCCGCGGTCATCGAACGCACCTACCGCCGCAACGCGCAGCAGTACCGCGACCTCTACTACCGCCTGCACGCCGAGGTCGACGGTCCGCTGGACCGGGTGCGGCGTGCCGTCACCGAGAACGGGTCCGAAAACGCCGTGCTGGTGCGGACTTCCGATCACGGCGACCTGCTGGGCGCGCACGGCGGGCTGCACCAGAAGTGGTTCAACCTGTACGACGAGGCGACGCGTGTTCCGTTCGTCATCGCCCGCATCGGCGCCGACGCGACCACCGCCCGCGAGGTCACCGCGCCGACGTCACACGTCGACCTGGTGCCGACGCTGCTCGGCGCCGCCGGCGTCGACATCGCCGCGACCGCCGAAACCCTCGCCGCGTCGTTCACCGAGGTCCACCCGCTACCCGGCCGCGACCTCATGCCGGTGGTGAATGGTGCTGCGGCCGAACAGGATCGGACCATCTACCTGATGACGCGCGACAACATCCTCGAGGGCGACACCGGAGCGTCGGGCGCGGCACAGGCCATCGGCGCCAACACCAATCCGCCTGCGCTGCTGCGCATCAAGGTGCCCGCGAACGTCGCGGCCAACTTCGAAGGGCTGGTCTCGCGCGTCACCAACGCCGAGGCGGCCGGCGGCGCCGGGCACCTGTGGAAGCTGGTCCGCACCTTCGACGATCCGGCGACGTGGACTGAACCGGGCGTGCGGCATCTCGCGGCCAACAGCCGCGGCGGCGACACGTACCGCACCGACCCGCTCGACGACCAGTGGGAGCTCTACGACCTGACGGCCGACCCGATCGAGGCGTCCAACCGCTGGGGCGATCCCAGCCTGCACGAGCTGCGGCGGCACCTGCGGACGCAGCTCAAGCTGGTCCGCACGGCGTCGGTACCGGAGCGCAACGATCCGTGGCCGTACGTGACCCGGCGACCGCCGGAGCCGGGCAGCGCCGTCCGCCGGTTGCTGTGCCGGTTCCGCCCGTAGGCAAAACCCGCAGGTCACGCCGTCGCGATTACAGGTTTTGCCTGGTCGGCCAATAGCATGTCTGGTGCCATGACCGACACCGCCCCCGCCACCGATACCCGCTCCGCCGGCCGGGTGGCCGCCGAAGCCGCCCGTCGCCGCACATTCGCCGTCATCAGCCACCCTGACGCCGGTAAATCGACGCTGACCGAGGCGCTGGCCCTGCACGCCCGGGTGATCAGCGAGGCGGGTGCGATCCATGGCAAGGCGGGCCGCAAGTCCACGGTGTCGGACTGGATGGAGATGGAGAAGGCCCGCGGCATCTCGATCACCTCGACGGCGCTGCAGTTCCCGTACCGCGACTGCGTCATCAACCTGCTCGACACCCCCGGCCACGCCGACTTCTCCGAGGACACCTACCGGGTGCTGACGGCCGTCGACTGCGCCGTCATGCTCATCGACGCCGCGAAAGGCCTTGAGCCGCAAACCCTGAAGCTGTTCCAGGTGTGTAAGCACCGCGGCATCCCGATCATCACGGTGATCAACAAGTGGGACCGCCCGGGCCGGCACGCGCTGGAGCTGATGGACGAGATCCACGAGCGCATCGGGCTGCGGACGACGCCGCTGACCTGGCCGGTGGGCATCGCCGGCGATTTCAAGGGTGTGATGGACCGCCGCAAGGGCCACTACATCCGCTTCACCCGCACCGCCGGTGGCGCCACCGCCGCGCCGGAGGAGCACATCCCCGCCGACAAGGCGCACGACGCCGCCGAGGGTGACTGGGACACCGCCGTCGAAGAGTCCGAACTGCTGTCGATGGACGGCTCGGACTACGACCGCGAGACCTTCCTGTCCGGCGAGTCCTCCCCCGTGCTGTTCACCTCCGCCGCTCTGAACTTCGGCGTCAACCAGCTGCTCGACGTGCTGGTCGACCTGGCACCCTCCCCCGGCGCGATCCGCGATGTCGCAGGCGAGCCGCGCCCGGTGGATTCGCCGTTCAGCGCGTTCGTGTTCAAGGTGCAGGCCGGTATGGACACCTCGCACCGCGACCGCATCGCCTACGCGCGGGTGTGCTCGGGCACGTTCGAGCGCGGGGATGTGCTGACGCACGCCGGCACCGGCAAGCCCTTCGTGACCAAGTACGCGCAGTCGGTGTTCGGCCAGCAGCGCTCCACACTGGACGACGCCTGGCCCGGCGATGTGATCGGCCTGGCCAACGCGGCGGCGCTGCGCCCCGGCGACACGCTGTATCGCGATGTGCCCGTGGAGTTTCCGCCGATTCCCAGCTTCTCCCCCGAGTACTTCTCGGTGGTCCGCGGCAAGGATCCGAGCAAGCACAAGCAGTTCCGCAAGGGCATCGAGCAGCTCGACCAAGAAGGTGTCGTCCAGGTGCTGCGCTCGGACAAGCGCGGTGAGCAGGCGCCCGTCTTCGCGGCCGTCGGCCCCATGCAGTTCGAGGTCGCCGCGCACCGCATGGCAACCGAGATCGGCGCGGCCATCTCGCTCGAGTCGCTGCCGTACCAGGTGGCGCGGGTCGTCGAACCCGAGGATGCCGAGTTCATGAGCAAGCAGGTCTCCTGCGAGGTGCTGACCCGCACCGACGGCGTCATGCTCGTGCTCTTCTCGACGCCGTGGCGCCTCGAAGGGTTCCAGCGGGACAACCCGTCCATCAAGCTGCGGTCGTTGGTGGCGGCGGCCGAAAGCTGACGCGCCCCTCTCGATAGCGGGCACACCTCGGCGCTCAGCGCTTACGGTGTAGAGCACCCAAGAGAGAGGACGAGAGTTGGCCACCGCCACTCCAGCGACCCCCGCCACCCCGACGCTGCGTGAACTGACCGTCCGCGGCATCCTGCTCGGCGGTGTCATCACGCTCGTGTTCACCGCCGCCAACGTCTATCTCGGACTCAAGGTCGGCCTGACGTTCGCCACCGCCATTCCCGCCGCAGTGATCTCGATGGCGGTGCTGCGTAGCTTCGCCAACCACTCGATCGTCGAGAACAACATCGTGCAGACGGTGGCGTCGGCGGCCGGCACGCTGTCGGCGATCATCTTCGTGCTGCCCGGGCTGATCATGATCGGCTGGTGGACCGGTTTCCCCTACTGGACCACGGTCGCCGTGTGCGCCGTCGGCGGCACCCTTGGCGTCATGTACTCCATACCTCTCCGGCGCGCACTCGTGACGGGAACCGACCTGCCCTATCCCGAAGGCGTCGCCGCCGCCGAGGTACTCAAGGTCGGTGACGGCACCGAAGGCGTCGAGGCCAACCGCACCGGGCTCAAGGTCATCACGTTCGGTTCGGTCGTGTCGGCCGTTTTCGGGCTGCTCGCCAATATGAAGGTGCTCGCCAATTCCGTTACCGCATATACCCGTATCGGCGCAGGCGGCACGATGTTCACCGCCGGGCTGTCGATGGCGATGATCGGCGTCGGGCACCTGATCGGCATGACCGTCGGCATCGCGATGCTCGTCGGGCTCGTGATCTCGTACGGGGTGCTGCTGCCCATCCGCACCAACGGCGCGCTCACGGGTAGCGAACCGATCGGCGACATCATCGACGGCATCTTCGTGCACGAGGTGCGGTTCGTCGGCGCCGGAGCCATTGCCGTCGCGGCGATCTGGACGCTGCTGAAGATCCTGCGCCCCATCGTCAAAGGCGTCACCGCTGCGCTGGGGTCGGCACGTGACCGGCGGCAGGGCCAGGTTGTCGAGCTCACCGAGCGCGACATCCCCTTCCCCATGGTCGTCGGCACCGTCGTGGTGATGCTGCTGCCGATCGCCGTCCTGCTGTGGGATTTCAGTCGCGGCACTGTGCTGCAGGGGCATTCGGCCGGGATCATCGCGGCCAGCCTGGTGTTCATCTTCGTCATCGGGCTCGTCATCGCGTCGGTGTGCGGGTACATGGCCGGGCTGATCGGTTCGTCGAACAGCCCGATCTCCGGCGTCGGCATCCTGACGGTGCTCATCGCCGCGGTGCTGATCAAGGTGGTGTTCGGGCGCGCCGATAGTGGCCAGTCCACCGCGCTGGTGGCGTTCACGCTGTTCGCCGCCGCCATCACGTTCGGTGTTGCGACCATCTCCAACGACAATCTGCAGGACCTCAAGACCGGCCAGCTGGTCGGGGCGACGCCCTGGAAACAGCAGGTGGCGTTGGTGATTGGCGTGGCGTTCGGGTCGGCGATCATTCCGCCGGTGCTCAACCTGATGCAGCGCGCCTTCGGGTTCCTCGGCGCTCCCGGGGCCGGCGATCACGCCCTGGCCGCGCCGCAGGCCGCGCTGATCTCGTCGTTGGCCAAGGGAGTGTTCGGCGGCTCCTTGAACTGGGGGCTGATCGGGCTGGGCGCCGTGATCGGTGTCGTCGCCATTCTCATCGACGAGACCCTCACCCGCACATCACGTTTCGCGCTGCCGCCGCTGGCGGTCGGGATGGGCATGTACCTGCCGATGAGCCTGACGCTGATCATTCCGTTGGGTGCTGTTCTCGGCTACTTCTATAACCGCTGGGCGGACCGGACCGGCGGCGATGTCGAACGCAAGAAGCGGCTCGGCGTGCTGCTGGCGACGGGCATGATCGTCGGCGAGAGTCTGTACGGCGTGGTGTTCGCCGGTTTTGTGGCCGGGACTGGTTCCGATGAGCCGTTCGCGGTGTTCTCCGGTTTCGGCGGGTCTATGCCTGAAGTAATCGGCGTCGTGGCCTTTGCGGCGGTGCTCGGGTGGATGTACAAGCGGACGCGAGTTATTGCGGGGAGCGAGCCAGTGGCGGCTGACCGCTGAGTCGCCTGGCTGCCGCTGATTTCGTGGTGCCTGCGCGGGCCGCGAGGGCGGGCCGCCTCTCCCGACATGTTCGATTTGGAGCCGTCAAGTTTCCTTGTCGGATCCAAATCGCCTGTGCTGCAACACTGTCAACGCTGAGAGGATGCTTCTCCTAGCGCGGGACGACAGTGATGGCGCATCGTGGGCCATTCGCTCCTGACAGCCGAGCATCCGCGGTCACCAGAGCGCAGTCCAGGTTCTCAGCGAGGGCGACGTACATCGCGTCGTAGGCCGTCACAGCCTCACGAAGTTCCCAAATGCGTTCCAGGAGAGGTGGAGCGGCGTAGCGGATCAGCCCGAGCCCGCTCCAGACATTCAAAGCCTGCCGGCCCTCCGCAGAGGTAAGCCGACCGGACGCCACTTGCCGGCGCAAGACACTGGCCACCTCCGCATCCACCAAGTGCGGCGCGTGAATCGATTCGGCAGCGAGTAGTCGACGTGCTTGGCCATCGTGCAGAAGCCCAGAGACTGCCGCCGACGCATCGACGACAATCACCGGCGTTCGGACTCCAACTGCTTGACGATGGTCTCGGTCGGGATATCCAGATCGGGCAGCGTGGCCAGCAATGCGGCATTGTCGACTCGACGAGTCGCGGCATCGAGTTCACGGATCGCGACGGCTGTCACCGAGGTGCTCGCTGCACGCGCCATCCGTTCGAGTCGATCCATGACGTCATCAGGGACGTTACGGAGGTGCAGAGTCCGCATACGACCACTGTACCCAGATTGCATGCTTCTCGCTTGCAATCTGCTAGCAACCCGTCCGAGCTGACCTGAGGAGCCATCAGCCCACATCGTCGTACCCCCAGAACTCTCGCGCCTCGCTCATTAGTTCGTGCCGGTAGCTCGGCCTCAGCTCATCGATCACAGCAAGCGTCCGTGACGTCAGCTCGTCGCCAATCCCACTCTGCGCGTGCGCATATGGGATGAACGCACGTAGCAGGTCAGGAACGTCCAGCGCCACCTCCAATGGCGTGCCGTCGTCGTAATAGGACGGGTTGCGCAACACGTCTCGGACACGTGTTTCGCTCCACCGCAGCGGGTCTTCCGAGCCGGTCTCGAAAAGCTCCAGCAGCTGCTCCCGGTAGCCGGGGCCGTTGAACGGAGCAGACGAACTGCTGACGAAGAACGACTCGCACAGCTGCACGGCGGAAGCCCAATCCATGGACGGTGTGCGGCCCTCACCGCCTTCCGGGAGCCGACTGATCAGCCACCTGACCAGCGGTCGGTTTGGCATCCACGTATTGGCATCTCGCGCGAATACTGGCTTCTTGAAAGCACCTTCGATCCACGCCCTCGCGTCGGCGAGGTCCATTTCGACAACAGACTCGGAACCCGGTTCCGCAATCCGTGCAAGCACTTCGTCGATCAGCTCCGGCACAATGGCGATGTCGGTGACGCCCGAGAACCGATTGTGGTCGACCCGCACGACCACAGTCAGCCCATGACCACCGACTAGTCGAGCACCAATGGCAATCTCATCGACATCACCGAAGGCATCACTTCGGCGGACAGCCCGGTGCACGTTCACCTGCGACAGTGAGTGGATCCATCCCGGCAGGTGCTCGTGGCGCTGTGCGAGTTCCGCTCGACATTCGAATTGCAGAGCTGGGTCATCGACCAGAAGCTCCGCGATTACAGCGAGTAAGGCAGTGACCGGCCGGTTGCGTGTCGACATAAGGCCGGTCAACAGGCGATACAGCTTTTCGCCGTCCGGCCTGCTGGCATCGAGCGAAGTGAGGTTGAGGTTCCCTACGTTGATCGCGCGGCTGGCCATGCTGACGAGATAGACCGGATGCTGATCGACCCTGGGCCGCACTATTTCTGTCAGCTGTCCGGTTGCATCGTTCAGCTGCCCGATTACATCTTTCAGCTGTCCGGTTACATTTTTCAGCCGTCGGTCGAGAGCATTCCCGGCCTTGCGTTTCTTCGCTCGCCGCACATCGCGTCGAGCCTGTTTGAGGCTCCGTAAACGTCGTTTGTCGGTCATGTCGCGGACGCTACGCCCGGGCTACGACAAGTACGCCGCGGCCGCTTTCGCCCTCCGTCTGACCCACGGACGTACATCACGTGACATCATGGCAAACAAGCTCGCGTGCGTCCGCCACGACCGGCGACGCGGCGGATAGTGACAACCGTGGACGCTGTAATTCACCCGAACACCGCGTCAAGGGTTCCGCCCCCACACCCGGTGTCATCGAATGCCGCTGAACAGCACGGTGCGGTCATCGCAGACCGGCACCCGCGAGAAATGTCATCCACCAACACAATCGACGCCCGCGACGAGCTGATCCTCGAAGGTCAGGCCGTGCCGGGCGCCTGGGTCACCGTGTCGTTCAACGGGGACCCCGACGACACGGACATCTTCCAACTCGTCCTGCCCGCCGACGCCAAGCCGCTGGGCGACACCTGCTCCGTGGAGTGCCCGCTGGGCAAAGCACTCGTCGCCTCGCACGTCGGCGAAACCCGGAGATACGTGACAGAATCCGGGCGGAGCATGGCGATCACGGTTCTGGCCGTCGACAGCGTGAATCCGCAGGAGACGGCCGGACGCTGACCGCTCCCCGACCAATGTTGTTCGGGGAGCCCAGGGCCCTACTCCGCGGCCCGACCGCCCACCACCGCGTGAATCCGCCCCTGCGGGTACGGCAGAGCGATGTCGTGTTCGTCGTAGGCGCGCAGAATCGCGCGGCGGATCCGGCGCTGCACCGCGCCCTGCATGTTCGGCCGAGTTTTCACCGACATCCGCAAGGTGAGCAGATCAGGCGAGAGCTCCTGCACGCCAAGCATTTCCGGATCACCCAACACATCGGCAGCGATCGCCGGATCGATGATCGCGTCCTCCGCCGCTTCGATGGCCACCAGCTCGGCGCGGTCGAGGTCGGCGGTCAAGGCGACCGGAACCTCAACGTTCGCAACGGCGTAGTCCTGGCTCATGTTGCCGACGCGCTTGATCTCACCGTTGCGGACGTACCAGAGGGTGCCGTCGCCGCCACGCAGTGTGGTGATGCGCAGGCCGACGCTCTGCACCTCGCCCGTCACGTCACCGAGGTCGACATTGTCGCCGACACCGTACTGATCCTCTAGCAGCATGAAGATGCCGCTGACGAAGTCGCGGACCAGGTTCTGCGCGCCGAAGCCGATCGCGAGGCCGACCACGCCGGCCGAGGCGATGAACGGCGCGATGTTGACGCCCAGCACGCTGAGGATCGCGAGCACCAGCCACAGGAGCAGGAGGATCGACACCGTCGACTTCAGCACCGAGCCGATGGTCTGTGCGCGCTGGCGACGCCGCTCGGCAGCTTTGCGGGCGTTCGACGAGGCCGCCCGGTCTCGCAGGTAGCGCAACAGCGGCGGCCGGTTGGC
The DNA here is from genome assembly GCF_039668335.1 of Mycobacterium sp. SM3041. Classification (NCBI taxonomy): domain Bacteria; kingdom Bacillati; phylum Actinomycetota; class Actinomycetes; order Mycobacteriales; family Mycobacteriaceae; genus Mycobacterium; species Mycobacterium sp. SM3041. The sequence continues at coordinate 57,621 of NZ_JAYXBQ010000038.1, forward strand.
CTGCGATTCCTCGTCGACGGCCATGGTCTTGCCGGCGCGCCCGGTCGTGGCGCGGTCGATCACCCGGTGCAGGGCCAACCGCGCGATCAGGGCGATGACGCCGTAGGCCGCGATCCGGATCGGCACCTCGAGCAGCCAGTGTCGGTTCGTTTCGGTCCATTCGAAAGCCAGTTGGTAGACATGCACGTGTTCGACCCTACGAGAGGGCGTCGAAGCCCCTGGCCACGGCGATTCCCGGCTGCAGCCGGGACCAGCGGGGTTGGGGCGCGGTGAGATCCGGCCGGAGGGTGAGGCTGGTCGTGGCCTGGGTCACAGGCGCGCTGCCCTTCGAGGCACGTTCCTGCCAGCAATCTGGCAGGAACCTGTCTAAAACCTGTGAGCGGCAAGGAAATTCGCGTCGGCGACCCCCTGGCACCCTCGGTAAGCTCCATTCGTCAGCCAATCGCGTTGGGGGTATCGCATGGCCGAGTTACAGGTCGAACCGTCTGAGTTGGTCGCGGTGTCACACGAACTGTCCACCGTCGCGGACGGGCTCCGCACCGGCATCACGTCCCTGGACAACAAGGTGTCCGGCCTGATGGGCACGGGCTGGACTGGCTCTGCGGCCTCGGCATACGCGGACGTGTGGAAGGAATGGCACGAAGGCGCGGCCCAGGTGTCGGCCGGCCTGAGCCGGATGTCGGCGCTGCTCAACGAGGCGGCGGCCAAGTACACGAGCACCGATGCCGAGGGCGGCGCCCACATCGCAGGATCGGGCCTCTGATGAGCGAGTTCAGCGTCAACCCCGCGGCACTGGCGGCCGTCATCGACCGGATGACGGCGTTCGACAGCGACCTCGAAGCGCATCTGGCGCAGGCGGCCGGTTCGGTCACCCGGCTGGGTTCCAGCTGGTACGGCGACGCCGGGGACGCCGAACGGTCGGCTCAGGCGCAGTGGAACGAAGGTGCCCGGGAGATGCGGGAGGCGCTGGCCCGGCTCCGCCAGATCGCTGAGGGCGCTCACGAGAACTACTCGTCCGCTGCGAGCAAGAACCACCAGATGTGGTCCTGAGCTGTGACCGGCCCGATCACGGTCGATCCGACCGCGCTCAATTCAGCGGGGGCGTCGGTCGGCGCTGAGGCGAACAGCATCTCCGGCGCGGTCACGACGCTCTCTGGCGCGCTGTCCGGCCACGAAGCCGGCTTCGGCCACGATGCGGCCGCATTGGTCTTCTCCCGCAGTTATATGAACGCCGCCAACTCGTTGCTGCAGTCGGCTGCGTCGGCCGTCAACGCGTCGCACCGGACCGGCTTCGGCATCCAGATGTCGGCGTTCAACTACGGCACCGCCAACGCGCACTCCACTGTCGGCGGCGGCGAGTCGCCGGTCACCAAACCCACTGAACCCCCGAAGTATCCGACGCCCAGTGCGCCGTCGGTGTTCGGCGGCGATATCGCCGAGCCGCTGGGATGGAGTCTGGTCGAAGCGTTCGTCGGCGACTTGTGGCCCGACGGCGATCCCGCACAGATGCGTGCGACCGCGGCCGCCTGGCGCACCTTCGGTGCGTCGATGAGTGGCGGGTCGGGTCCGATGACTGCTGCGGGAACGACGTTGGGCGGATTCCAGATTCCCGATGCGCCGCAGATGCAGAAGGCCGCCAACGACATCAGTGGCGGCCTCACCGACATCAACACGCAGGCACAGAAGCTGGCCGGCCAGATCGATTCGTTTGCAACCACTGTCGAGAACACACAGAACAAGATCCGCGACCTGCTTCATCAGTTGAGTCCGAGCGGCATCCTCAGCACGATCGGCGGCATGTTCGAGGGCCACAATCCCCTCGACAAGATCAAGCAGATCGCCGACGACATCAAGGCGGTTCTGGGCAACATCAAGCGCGAAGCCGATGCGACGCAGCAGATGTTCACCCAAGGCATGCAGGACCTCGACGCGTTGACGGACAAGCTCGAGAAGTGGGCGGACAAGGAGTTCGTCGCGGTGTTCGGTCAAGAGGTCGGCGGAGCGCTGGGTTCGACGTTCAATGCGATAGTCGACTTCGACGAGGGCGCGTTCAAGTTCGTCGCGCAGACGGCCAACGGGCTCGAGCAGCTTGATCCGACCCGCTTCCTCTACGACCCCGAGGGGGCGGCCAAGGCCTGGGAGGGCACCGGCAAGGCACTCGGTGAGGTCGCGCTGGTGGCGAATCCACTGACCGCGCCGTTGGCGTTGTCGGACCCTGGCATTCGGAAGGACTTGACGACTCTCGGCAAGTCGATGATCGACTACGACGACTTCAAGAACGGCCACCCCTTCCGTGGACTGGGTTACGACACAGCACAAGTCGCGACGTTCTTCCTGCCCGGCGCCGGCGAAGCGGCACCCGCGGCCGACGCTGCCGGTGGCGCAGCGCGCGTCGGTGCGGCAGAGGCTCGGGCCGGCGGGACGGTTGCGCGCGATGCCGGTACGGCCGCGTCGAAGGTTGGTGCGGCCAGCGCTGCCGAGGAAGTCGCCGGCCAAGCCGGGAAGATCAGCAGCAATCTCGACAAGGTCGGCGTTCCGGAAGCCGCGCCTGGAACGAGTGCGGCAGGCAAGGCACCTGTCGAGGTTCCGGCACCCAAGCCCGAAGCAGTTCCCGCACCAAAGCCGGAACCTGCGCCCGCGCCACACGCCGAATCTCCGGCTCCGCACACGACCGAGCCGCACTCGGGCGCTCCCGAAGCCGAAACACACACTGCACCAAGCAGTTCAGCATCGCACGAACCGCCCGCGGGACCGTCCGAGCACTCCCCCGCCCCCTCGACCCACGAGCCGGCGCCCGTTACGCACGAACCAGCCGGGCCGGTCCATGCGCCCGGCGACACAACCCATTTCTCCGGTCCGAATGACGCCACGCCCCACGTCCCCGGCGGTCACGTCGATCCGGGCGACGGACGTGTCTACTCGATGATGGACGACAGTTCGCACACAACGTCATTCGCGCCGGAGCAGCTTGGCGACAACCAGCGGGTGCTCGATGCGATGGCTGACCACGGCGTCAGCAAGAGCGACATGGTCGACCTGATCAACACGCCTACCGATGCACTCACTCCGGCCGAGCGGGATCTGGTCAACGACGTGCGCGACGCTCTGCCCCAACCGACCGACGACACGGTGATGCAGAAGGTGATTCCGCCGGGATATTTCGATGACGCGAAAGGCTTTGTCCCGAGCCGTGCGGATGACTACATCATGGGGAACCAACCCTGGCTCAACGTCGACCAAGTGGGTGGTTCGGTGTCGATGGCCGACGATACGGCTCATCTCGGGACGCCCCAACAAATCCACGACGGCTTGCGTTTGGACTACACCGACTCTCCGTACACCCCGGAGGATCCGGGGACGCACATCATCCGGTTCCAAGCGGACCCGGACGCCCCCGGTTCCTACGAAGTGCCCCGCAATACCGACATGGGCGGCACTAACGCCTACGACGGGTGGGATGATCCATTCACCGGCAACGGGTTTACCAAGTCCGGTGACGATGTCATTCCTGAGTATTACGCCAAGAATGTGACGATGCGAGACGGCGCCGAGATGTGGGAGGTCCTCGATGACGGAACCCAGCGTCTGGTGGCCGTGCTCAAGGACAAAGAATGGATCCCGCAGGGGAACTGATGGCTGAGATACCGGTGACCGGCGCTGTGGCGGAGTACCACGGGCAGCGCTTTCGAATCTTGTTCAGCGGTACCGACTGGGTCGCATTGAACGTAGGGCCCGGCGTCGAGCTACCGGACGCGTTCGCACGCGGTGAAGCACCCGCCGAACCGGGCCACTACGACCCGTGGGCCAAGATCCCCAGGTCGGCTCTCGATGGCGTCATTCAGGTCAGTGTCAGCGCAACCCTCGCGGGACACACCGTGTACCTCAGGCGCCGGCTGCGGGACGGCAGGATCGGGATCGAGTTCATTGGCCCGCCGCAGATCGCCCGCGAAATGGGACTCGACGGCGACCAGCACACGGGATGGACCGGGCTGGTCGATCCTGACCGGTTGCAGGACATTCGGGTAGAGGAGACACGTCGTGCCTGAGCAGCTGGTGCTGCAGAAACTCCTGGCCACGCCTATGGCAAGCGCCATCGTGGGGAACGGACTCGACCAAGTGGGCGGGTATGTCACCGAGGCATCGGCGGTAGTCGGTCTCAGGACGCCGGCAGAACTGTTGGCGGCGTATGGCATCGACGCTGCTCCCGATTTCGCCGATGTGGTCCGATTTGAGCAACCGCGACTGGCGACGTTCACCAAGCCGAGTGACTCGGAGCTGCCTTGGCGCGACTTCCCTCAGGGTTTTCTTGTCGGCGGCTCGCTAGCGCCGGTCTGGCGTATGAGCCGCACCCGGTTCTCGTACGGTGCTGAGTACTGGCGGATCCGTTCCGACGGTGAGCAGAAGTGCCTTTCGCACTACGCGGGAGCAGGCCGTGGCTGGGTAGGCGCCAAGCGCTGGCGGCCGCCGAGCCCGGTAGTGGGCACGCTGGCGCGATGGCAGGGTCGAGAGTTCTTCGCCGACGTCCGTGCGGAGACCGTGTTGTTGACCGCGCTTACCGAGAATGGCCCAGCGGGTTTCGACCAAGTTCGTCCCGGAGCGTGGTCCGCCACCGTGCCGTTGTCGGAATGCGAAGTGTTCGAACGGGTTTACACCGCACAGGTCGACGGTGTACCCGTGCGCATACTGCGCCGCGCCGGTGAAACCGCCGAGGTGCTGCTGCTCAGTGATGACCCGGCCGATGCCCAGCGAGTCGGCGCCGGACTGGTTGAGGCCGGGGTGTTCGAGGCGGTGGTGGATGCCAGTCGACTGACAAACGTGCAGGGTGTGGAGAACCAGTGGGTTCCGAGCACTTCTGGCGAGGCCTGACTACGGTCGGACCAACAATCGGCCGTCGGAGCGGAGGACTAGAGCAAGCGATGATTGTTTCGCGAGAACTCGCGGATTGGGCGACACTCGCCGGCTACTCCCTAACCGTTGACGCAGAAGACGGGCTTACAGACGTTTTCTGGAATCAGCTCGGTGAGATTCGTTTGTTCATCAGGAAAGCAACCAACGGCTGGATCAATGTCACCTGCTCCGACCGTCTCCAACCGGAATACTTCTACTTCGCCGGTAGGACGATCGATGTGGTCGAGAGGTTCTTTTTCGGGTGGTTCGGCGGTACGGTGAGGTCCAATCACGGTATGCCACTATTAGATACGCCGATATCAAACAGAGCAACTTGCAACCGGGTATGGAATCACGCCGCGGCAGACTGACGGCTTCGATCGGTGCGTGCTTATCGATCCCAATGGCACTGAGGTGGCGGTCGCCAGCGGCGGCAAGATTTCAGCTGCGAGTGATCTCGTTCCGCTCTCGAGGTATTTGCAGGTGGCGCCAACAGAGATCATGCGGTCGTTCACCAATGAGACCGGAGAGCCCCTTTTCCGCGTGTTTGGCTGACTAGCGGCAGGCGAGGTAGTTCGAGTTCGGAGGCTGGCGTGAAATTCACCGATGTGTACTTCTCCAGAGAGCATCGGTACTCAATCGGCATCGAGTCCGAATCGGAAAGACACTACGTCTCGATACCGGTCAGCAACGGCTTGGTGGATTATGAAGAGTACTACGCAATTTCGCCCCAACAGGCTGCTGTCTTCCCGTCCGACGAGAGCGCGGCTATCAACTTTGTCGCGGAATGCCAGCGCCACGAACATGATGATCTCTTGATCCAAAAGCCCGGCACCAACCGAGGCACGCCTGGGTGAAGCTGCCCAACTGACGGCATGGGCGTCGTTGATCCAATCGGCGGCCGTCCTCCGAGCCGAAGCCACTTGTCGACGAAGGAGAACGATGACCGCAGAACTGACCACACCGGACGACGTAGCCACCGCGTTGCGCCACTGTATGCGTGTCGGATACGGGTTGACGGTCCCCTACTCGCGCAAGTGGGCCATCGGTGGCTGCGAACCGTCGCATTCGCTGTGGTCATTCCCTCACGACGAGATCGCAACCCTTGCCGCAGGGCTCCTACAACTCGATGTGTCGGTCGTCGCAACGGATACTGCGGTTGTGATCGGTCTGCCAAGCGGCGGGGTTTGGGTTGCGGCAAATGGGCAAGACGAGCGCGCGTCCACTGTCATGGTCGGTCTGCATGGCGAGGACAGACCGCGGTACGTCGGAAACTCAGCGAAGGTCGTGCTCGAAGTTCTCAGAGGTCTATCCGACCCTCCCGCTCCCATTCTGGCCTCGAGCGAAATCCTCCAAATAGGGTTTCCCGGCATTCATGATGACGAGCTGACCTACGTGGGCAGTTGGCAGTGGTACGTCCACGGCGAGGCATATGACGACGAGTATGTGCATCGCGCTGCGCACGCCACGCTTGGCGCCATCCAGACAAAGCTGGCCCGTGACGCAGATATCAATGATGCAGTCACCCTGTATCTCAAGCACTACCCCGGCGACAACGACAGGCCGTTCGATGCGCTCTACGGAGCGGCAGCGACTGCGACCAGGAACTCAGTGCGCGCGCTTCTCGACGAGGCAATGAACATCGAGGTGGACTGGAATTCCTTGTCCCTCAAGGAAGCCGGGTCCCTCAAGGAAGCCGGCGATTTCATCGAGTCAGTCATGCACAAGCGGCACCCTGAACTGTCCGCCACGGACCTCACGTGCATAGGCAACTACTACACCTACCAGGTGCGGTAGTCCTCAACGATCCAGTCGAAATGTCCGCGTAGCGGCAAGCCTCATCGGAGGAGCAGGGCGCACGAGCACCAGCCCGACGACTCGCAACCGCCCGCGCGCCGCTCAAGCGATTATTCCGCGATTGCATGTCAGAAACCCCACACCTGACTACCGGTCACATAAATCAGCTTTGGTGGTTCTATCTCAGTAACGAGATCATTAGTCAGATGGAAAGGGATGGGACATGACCGATGTAGCAGGCAAGGTGGTTTTGGTAACGGGTGGCAGACGAGGCCTGGGCGCAGCCCTGGTCGACGAGGTGCTGGCCCGGGGCGCCCGTAAGGTCTACTCGACCGCACGAACGGCCTTCGACGACGAGCGCCTCGAGGTGGTCGCGTATGGCCTTGAGGTCGGTTCGGCGGATTCGGTTGCAGCACTGGCGGATATCGCCAGTGACGTCGACATCGTCATCAACAACGCCGGGGTTTCGCACCTGGATGATCTGCTGACCGGCAGCTGGGATGACATCACGGACACCTTCGACACCAACGTCTTCGGGCCGCTTCGGGTGACGCGAGCCTTTGCACCGATCCTCGGGGCCAATGGTGGGGGTGCCCTGGTCAATGTGCACTCGGTGTTGTCGTGGCTCGGCGGTGCCGGCGCCTACGGTGCATCAAAGGCCGCGATCTGGTCGATCACCAACTCGCTGCGTCAGGAACTGCGGCCGCAGCACACCCAAGTGGTGGGCGTGCATGTCGGGTACATCGACACCGATATGACCGACGGCATCAACGCACCCAAGCTCGCTCCGGCGGAGGTCGCCCGACGCATCATCGACGGAGTGGAAGCCGGCGCCGCCGAGGTGCTGGTCGACGATCTCTCAGTTCAGGTCAAGGCGGCGCTGTCCGGGCCGGTCGAAAACTTGGCCTTCACCCGGTCGTAGCGAAAGGGCTGTGGCGTGCAGACGTCCTAGTTGCGGAAGCAACCGGAACCACCGGCGCTCACGCACCGGGCAGTATCCCGAGGTGAGAGTTGATCGGACTGGAGTCGGGCACCGCCCAATCGACCGGCGGCCAACGTCGGTTGGTTGGCGGCACCGCCAGTAGGGTTTGGGGTATGTCGCGACCGATCGACCTGGCGCACCCGGTGATCAAGCTGCTGACCGAGTACGGACCGCTCAGCGACGACGACGTGCTGCAGAAGTTGCGGGCCAACGGCACCAAGGACGCGGAGGCGGTCTTCGACGAGTTCGACCGTCAAATTGACTGGCCGATGGGCTTCTTGCCCGACGAGCGCGTGGTCTGGTTGCCGGCGCTGCTGGCCGGCAAGGTGTTCACCCACCGGGTCAGCGCCGTCGAGGTCGCCGACGACGTGCTGACGGTCACTCCCGATCTGGAGCCGGTGGCTCCGCTCGCCCGTGAGCGCTTCGACGGCACGCCAATCGACCTGACGGCGCCCCGGCTCACGTACACCCGCGACGATCTGTTCGAGCAGGCGCGGTTTGCGTATGACTACGACGGCGAACAGTTCAGTGCGCTGATGCTGCCACCCGGCACATTGCGCGACCTCGGGGTGGCGGCAGGCGATTTGGTCGGTGTCCGGGCGACCGCACAGGGCCTGGTGGTCGAGAAGGTCGATGCGGTGACGCCGTCGAATGCAGGCGCGTTGATGGCAGGGATCCTGGAACCCAACGACCCACGCGAACTCGAATCCGTGATGTGGGCGGTGTGCAGTCAAGATCCGACGTTGTTCACCACACCGGCCGCCCCGCTCAGTGAAATCATCGACGAGCAGGGTCTGGCCCGCGATGAACACCTCGTCGCATCGGCCGGATTCGACTTCGTCGCTTGGAATTTCGAGTCCGAATGCCGGGAGCTCGCCGACGACTACGATCTCTCCACCGCCGATGCCATTGCCGTCGCCTCGCTGTTGCAGATGCACCGGGTCATCCAACAGATGATCGAGCAGCCCGACATCGACGACGAACTGCTCTCCGACGATGAGACACCCGAAATTTCAGAGGAAGTCGCCGGCACTTACGCAGAATTCGGTGCGAAGCTCTCCGACCCCGTGGTGGCCGAAGCGCTGTTCGAGCAGGCGACGGCAACCGGGCGCAGCGGTGCCGCCGCGCTGGGCGTGCTCGCCGAAACGATACGCCGGCACATCCCTCGCAGCGCCCAGTCCAACTGTTGGTGGCTACAAGCCGCAGCGCTCGAGCGTCTCGGCGACGTCACCGAGGCAGAGCGCGAGCTGTTGGCCATCGAATCGTCCGATCCGAATTGCGAACTGGCGCTCTACGATCTGGCACGATTCGCATCCGACCGCGGGGACGCCGAACGCGGTTTGTCCCTGCTGCGCCGCGCCGGTGCCGAACCGGACGACCACATGGTGCAGCTGTTTCAGCGGTACGTGGCCACACCGCGCAGCGACATCGGTCGTAATGAGCCGTGCTGGTGCGGCTCGGGCCGAAAGTACAAGAAGTGCCACCTGGGTCATGAGCAGGCGACCCTTCTCGAACGCTCAGATTGGTTGTACACCAAGGCTGTTCAGCAGGTGATGCACAGCGACTGGGACGAGCTGTTGACCGACGTACGCGTGACGCGGGCACGAGCGGCGCGCGACGAAGAAACGATGCTCCGCCTCCTGGAGGACCCACTGGTGATCGACAGCGTGCTGGTCGAAGGCGGTGGGTTCGCCGAATTCCTCGAACAGCGAGGTGCGCTCCTCCCCACGGACGAGTTGGAGCTGCTCCGCGTGTGGGCGGAACAAGAGCGATCGGTATATGAGATCCTGCGCGTCGACGACACTGTGACGGTGCGCGACGTGCTCCTCGATGAGACGTTGACGCTGCTGAGCGACGTAGTGGGCGGGACGCTGAAACCGGGCCAGGTGGTCTGTGCCCGGGCCCTGCCCGTGGGCGCCGGCTTGCAGTTCGTCGGCGCCTTGGTCGTGGTCAACCCAGACGACGTCGACGATCTGATCGAGTTGCTTGACGCCGAGCCGTCGGCACTGGACGTGGTGGAGTTCTTCAGTCCGCCCGCCATGTGATCTGTGGCAGGTCTGACTGACGTGCTCACATTTCGCGCATCGAGCCTTGGATGTAATTTTCCACCCGCACAGTCGATTCCCCCGACCACCGGTAGGCCGTCAACGCTCCGCCCTTCACGGCGCTGAAATCCACGCACGCGGTGCGATCAGTCCAGTCGAGGCCGTGCTCAGGGATTCCGGTCCGCCAGTAGTGGCCGTACACCACCGGCACATCGCCGCGGTACACGTGGTCATCGTTCCCGACGGTCGTCGACGGCAGCTCCGGGTACGGTGATCCGTCCGGCGTGGTGAAAGTGCTTGTCATCTCGGCGAGTTCACGCAATGTCGAGCCGGTGCTCCACCACCGCAGCCGCGAGCTGCTGCGCTGGTGCCCATCCTTGTCCAGATAGGGCAGCTGGCCGTGGTCGGTCAGGCTCAGCTCTGGTCCCTTGATGAGCGTTTCCACGGCCTCGTACAACGGGTGGCCTTCGGTCGACGCGTTGGCGAACTGGTGATCGGAGCCGAATACGTTCGAACCCAGCTCCCCCTCAACAACTTTCATCGATGGCTCGTGCCAGCACGCGTGCACGACCCGCAGCCCGCCCAGGTCCAGCCACAAGGGGATGGTGCGGAACCAGTCCAGGTAGTACTGCTGCTGATCGACACTCAGCTGTTCGAGGAATGCCTGATGCTGCCGATTGTTCTTGTCCGAGTGCCGACGCAGATGCTCACCGTTGGCGCCGCGAATGCCGTAGCAGACGGCGTTGAACTCATGGTTGCCCAGGACGATCTGCGCACTGCCGGCATCGACCATGGCCTTGACGAGCTCCAACACGCGCAGCTGTTGCGGGCCGCGGTCGATCAGGTCGCCGACGAACACAGCCTGCCGGCTCGGGTGTCGGTACGCGCCGTTGGCATGCTGGTATCCTATCGCGTCCAGCAGGGATTCCAGCGGGTCGGCGCAGCCGTGGATGTCGCCGATGACGTCGTAACCGGTCACGGGCTGATCATCGCACTTCATGGCTTCACGTTCCTGCAAGTGCGGGTGTTGGCACGGCCATGTGGTTCGGAAGCCCTGTCTCATAGCGGATCCGGAGGAGGCATGTACCGTCCGTGCATTCCGCGCGGGTCGCCCTGCTGGTAAAGCCGATCCTCGTAATCGGCGCGGTCAGCCAACATGTCCCGCTGGAACTGCTCGTGGCGCAGCTGCTCGTCTCGCCGTTGCGCGGCTTTGACAGCCCAGGCCACGAGGCCTGCCAGCAGGCCGATCACGATGAAGACGCCGATCAGCCAGGGATGTTTACTCACGGTCCCCAGCAAGAACAAGCCAACGAAGACCACGCCGACGGCCAGCGGTCGGCGGTTGGTCGTGCGTACGAGGCCACCATTGCCGGCGACTGCCACCGCGGAGGACCCGCCACCACCAAAGATGGCCGCAAGGATCCAGATCGGGAGCCAGAGCCCGCAGGTCAACAACGTCAGCACCAGGTGCAGGGCGTGGCTGGTGCCGCCGCCGGTGGATACCGCCACCGCGACCGCCTGCGCAGGTGCCGGTGCAGTCGGCGGGGTCGGTACGAAGTGGGTGGTCCAGCGCCGGCCGTCGTGGTAGCGCTGGCCGGGCTGACCGCTCGGGTCCGGGTACCAACCGGGTGCGGGTGTTGAAGGTCTGGTCATTGTTCGCTCCTGTTTTCTTCGGCGGCAGTGGGGCGTCCTGCCCTCAGCCGAGCCGATCAGAATGTCATGGGGGACTGACAAATTGAGCTCCTGCGGCGCCAGGGGCCACGGTCACGTTTGGACGCCAGCACCCTTCGGCGCATTCAGGAACGCGTCGATCACCGGCTGAGCATCAGGGCACATATTGTCGACCGCCGCGACGACGATGGTGGCCGACTCATAGCGCGCGTATCCCACCTTGCTCAGGAAGCCAAGAGCGCCGGGCACGCCGGCGCCGGAACGCAACAGCCGGCAGGTCATCTTGCCCGCGTCGATGACGCCGGAGATCGACGAGTAGTAGACGCCGTTGTTGTCGAGGTTCGAAACGAAGTCGTACTGATCGGCCTGTGCGGGTGCCGCGACAAAGAGCCCGATCAGCGCCATCGCGCCGACAGCCAGAAGCACATGTACGCGGTTGAGATAAGTGGTCATCGGGGTCTCCGTCCTTCTCGAGGAACGCCCGCTTCCCGCGAGCCCTACAGATTGACAGAGCCCACCGACAAGTTCGGTTGGCTGCGCGAGGGGGACGATCTGGCACCTGACGGCGGGGCGACGTGGTACCAAGATCAGGTGCCGGACGCCATCGATCCCCTGCTGCTGGGGCAGCGCGTGGTAGCGATCCTGGAGACCGGCGTACGGGTTGCCACATACAAGCTCGCCACCCTCATGGCCCTCATCGACCACTGCATCGAGAACCTTCCGGAGCATCCGACGGAACCGCTCGTGGTGCCGATCCCCGATCGCGCGCACCGCTTGATGGAGTTGTACTGGCGACAAGTCCGGCCATTCGAGGGCCAGCTGCTGCGGCAGTCGAGTGGCGAACGCGAGCGAATTCCTCGCGCTGTCAGAGCATTACGCGCTGCCTCGGGCGCATCGTCCCTCAGCGTGGCAATGACCATGGCACCCGACGTTTACCGGTCGAGCATCGACGAGATTGGCCTGTGTCTCGCGCAGCAACCGCTCTACCGCCTTCAGCGACTGCCCGGCTCCGAGGCCAGCGAGCCCTTCCTCTACGACGACAGTTTCCTGCACTCGAACGTGTCACGCCGGACTCTCCGCGACCACAATGACGCGATCGTGCTGATGCCCGGCGTCGCCACGGGCCTCGCGCGACTGGCCGGGCTGCTCAAACCCGCCCTGGAGATCATGTGGGTCGATGATGTGCGCCGCCTCAACAAGTTCCTCAGCGCCGACGTTCCCGACATTGCCGGCATCTGTTCGGTCGCGACCGCACCGCGCTGGCCGCGGTACGAGGACCGTTCAAAGAGGCCTTCGGCCCGCACTGCTTCTACTGCAAGACCCACCTGCCTGCGGACAACCCGATCGACCATGTGCTGCCGTGGTCGCTGGTCGGCATCGACGGTCTGGCCAACCTGGTCCTGGCGTGCACGCGCTGCAACTCTGACAAGCGCCATGCGCTGCCGGCAGTTCGCATCGTGGACCGAGTGCTGACGCGCGACCAGCAGACACTGGAGCAGATCGCCGACGAAATCCGTTGGCCCACTGAGTACAACCGGGTTGTCGCCGCGGCCCGTGGGATCTACCGCGGCCAGCCACCGGGCATTGCGACGTGGTCAGGCTATAAGTCGAGCACGCGGTTCGACATCGGCTTCGCGCCCGGCTGGATCACGGCGATGCCGGCAACAGCGACGCCACCACCGCGCACAGGTGCCTGACCTCCGAGGCTGACGGCTGCAACTCGAACGCGTGGACGTGGCAGGCACTGCTCAAGCCACTCCAGGCGCGGGAAGCTGAGTCGGCGGCATCGGCAGTGTCCAGCGCCCGCAGCACGATAAGCCGGCTTCGAGCGTTCGCCCATGGCACTGCAGCGCCCAGGCTTTCGCACCGCGCAACGATGATCTCCTCCAATGCCTGACGCGCCAGGAATGCCGCCATCCGTGGCGCCAGGCCGTCGGCGCGTGGCTTGGTCAGGATCTGCTGCGCGTGGGCCAGCAGATCAACGGCGCTCATTGCAGGGCCAGTAGGTCGTTGACGGCCCGATCCAGGTCGCTCGCGTCTTCCTTCGAAATCACATGACCAGCTCCATGCATGCCGGCATTACCGATGTTGAGGGCTCGCAGCCGGTAGGGCTTGGCCTCAACCCAATCAGTGAGATCAGCCTTCGAGTCCCCTAATACTGCCAATGCCATTCGGTTCCGTGTCTTCTTGGCCGACTGCCAGTTGTCCTCGGATTCAACCCGCGAACGCCCCGCCCGTGACTGCCGAGCGAAATACGATTGCTTGGCCGCTTCTTCGAGCGCCATCCGGAAGAGGCTGGGTGCCACACGCCTTTGGACGTCATCAGGTACATCCTTGTCCCGGACCACTGCCAACGCATCATCGACCAACCGCCTCGCCGGGCTCATGTTCGTTCGTGTCTTGACCTGCGACTCGGTCGAGCGCACCACCTCCACAAGGCGAGCATCCACACCAGTCTCGCGGATCACCGAGGCCAACCGGTCGTCGTGTGAGAACACCACCACCTGATGGGTCGTGGCGATCTCCACCATCACCCGAACGAATCCATCGATCTTGGCGGGGTCCATGGCTTGGATCGGGTCATCGAGCACGATGAAACGGAAGGGACTCTTCCCCGAAGTCGCTCGCGGCAGGAACAGCGCCAGGGCAATGGCGTTCTGCTCCCCCTGGCTCATCACCGACAACGCCTGCGTCGGCTTGCCGTCCACCGAACCGCCAAGCATCACTCGGCGTTTGGTCGCGGTGCCGGCAAGCGTGATGTCGCCGAGTTCGACGTTGCTTTCCTGCCGCAGCAGACTCCATATATGTCGAGCCTGCTCGGCAATCGGTTTCAGCCGCATATTGCGAAATGCGGTGCCGTTGTCGGTGACCCATTTCTTGGCTGCCGTCGTCGCCTTGAGCACACCATCGAGCTCGCAGGCCTTCTGCTCCAATGGAATCCACGCCGCGACTTGCGCGGCCAACGGCGCCCAGGCATCCTCACGCTCGACCAACTGCTGCTCGGCCTGAGCCCGCAGCAGTTCCGCGGCGCCGACCACATCGACCAGCTTGGATTCCAGGTGGTCCGCAAGTGCCGCGTCACCCACGGGCAGCTGGCCCGCAGCGGCAACAGCGGTGTTGAACGCCTCCATCGCTGAGAGGTCGACGCCCGGGACTGCCTGCGCCGGCCGGAACCGCGAACTCAGCTCCGCCGCAGCCGTCGTCGCTGCCTTGAGCTCCGTTGTTGCCGCGCGATATTCAGCGAGCGCGGCCTCGTCATCGGAGATGGCCGACAGAGCGGTCTGCGCCCATGCTGCATCCAGCTGTCCGACGCCGCACACCGGGCAGTCGCCGTCGCCGGTCTCGTGGTGGAAGTCCAACGCAGCCTTCAAGACCGAAACTCGCTTGTCTGCAGCAGCGATCACCCCCGCGCCGGCGGCTTCGCTTGCCGCACTCGCGGCCCGCAAGCGCGCGGCACACGTCGAGATATCCTCCACCGAAACGACTTCGAGCTGAGTCAACGCGCGCAGCGCGTGAATGACGCTCTGCTCGGACGTTCCCGACCCAGTGACGATGGCCAAGATCTCATCGATCGGGCGGACGCGCTTGTTGAGCAGCGTCGCCAAGCCTGGGGCTCGATCGTCGTCAGAATCGGCCAGGACCACCAGCGCCCGTCTGCGCGCTGCGTCAGCGGTGTCGCGAGCCGACTTGGTGTCTTTGAGATCGGCGGCCAGTTTCTTCTCGACCTCTGCCAATACCTCGAGACCCAACAGCTTCGCTAGCGCGTCATATAGTTTCGATGGTCCGCCGTCGAACAGCTGCCCCAGTTCCTCGTAGGACAACACCGGCCGGCACAAATCAAGCGGATGCGCCCACCCGAGCGAGTCAATGCCCGGAACCCGCTCCTGACCTGGAGCCTGCGTCCACATCGCGCAGTCGGCCAGGGTGGCTTCGTCCGGCCAGTCGACGCCGATCTCCACCGGCCCGCTACCTTCGCGCGTGAATCCGATGCGCACAGCGGTGGGGTTGGGCTTGTGCAGGTTTCGCCACGACTCAGCCCACAGCGCCTGCTTCTCTTTCCACCGATAGCTCGTCCCTGTCAGGGCCAGTTCCAACGCTTCGGCGAAGCTCGACTTGCCGGAGCCGTTGCGGCCGCTCACCACCGTCAGGCCCGGAGCCGGGTGCAGATCGAGTTTCGCCGTCGATCCGATACCGCGGAAGCCAGACACCTTGATGCTGGCTAGAAAGGTTGGCGACCAGTCTGTGTCGGAGTTCTCGCGGTCTCCATCACCGACTTCGGCAAGCGCGGCGAGGACGACACCCTTGGCTGCTTCGTCGAGCTTCTTGTCTTCCGCCAACAGATGGATGATGACTTCCTGAACCGATTCCTCACTGCGCGCCGGATCGTCGTGTGATTCTTGCTCCACGGGGTGATTGAACTACGGGGCACTGACAGCCTGTGGAGAACCCGCGATTTCGTTGCGTCCCCGGCATGCAGGCAGCAGCCAGTCGGATGTCGGTGCACCGTGGCACGATGACGCCCATCGGTGGCAGCGCAAGTTCCAGGTATGCACGCCCATCACACAGGAGCTTGCGCGAGCAGTTTAGCATTCGCTAAAGTGAGGGAGGGGTTATGAACAGGCGGTCCATCGTGAAAGGCCAGATGCATCAGGTCGACTGCGCGGTTCGCGAGGACGGACGCTCACCGGCCGGCGAGTTCCTTGACGCCCTGAAGAGCGGCGCGTGGGACCGGGCTGAGGGCACGGAACCATTGGATGAGCAGATCGGCGACTATCACTGGTTTCTCAATGCGGTGCGACACTGGGCAAACACCGGCGAGCCGGTCTACCGGGACGCCGTCAAAGCGCTCGACAACGGCGTGTGGGAGTTCCGCCACGGCGACAAACGCCTCACCTTCTTCGACACCGACGGGCGTGGTGACTACACGGCCAAGCTACCGATACGCGAATACAAGGATGCGGACGCACCCGACAGCGAGTTCTGGCAGATCCCGTACTTCGATCCGCTGATCCGCGTCGGCCACGCATTTACCAAAGTCAGCCAGAAGACCCTGCCACAAGATCTTTCAGAATCCGAGAAAGTCAGAGAGGAGGACCTCGCTCATGACCGACCCAACCGATCCGACGCTGATCGATGAGGAAGCGGCAACCGACAGCGGCGCTCAGGGCCTGGCGGCCGCCGACCTCGCCGGTCAGGCCATGCGACTTCTGCATCAGGCACTTGATGCGTCCGACTTCGATCAGAAAACTCTCGCGGAGAAGCTCGGTGTGACGCAGGGCCGTGTATCGCAGGTACTGAACGGCGACGGAAATGTGCGGATTGCAGCGCTGGCGCGCTACCTCCGTGCGCTTGGTTACGAGACCCGGCTCTCGGCGACACCGGTAGACCCAGGCCAGCCCGCCCTGCCCCGGGCGTCGCGTCGTCGCCGAATGGAGCCAGAATCGCGACAGGCCGTCGACGAGAAACGCTACGTCGCCCGCCTGCAGAAGAAGCGCTCTCGAGTGAGGACGTCGAATGGGTGACGAAATCGAGACCACGGCGCAGCTCATCGAACTCGCAGACCTTCGCGAGGTCGTTTACCACGAACTCGTTGCTGGCCGCGTCACCGAAGCGACGGCGCGCGAGCTGACCTTGCGTTCGGAGGAGTTGCATGCGCCCGGCGATCCCGAGTGCGAAGCTGAAGTGAGTTTTCGCACTCGCGTTGAGGACGATAGCCTCGCAGTGGGGGGCCGAGTTGAAACGTGCAACGCCTACGGCAGTTTCGTTGTCGATTGTGAGGCCGTCTTCGCTGTGCCGGCGCCGGTGTCGCGCAACAAGCCGGAGATTGTCCGAGAGTTCGTCGAGCAAGTCGGAGCGTTGGTGGTGTTTCCCTACGTCCGCGCTGCGGTGGCCTCACTCGCATCCCAGATATCAGTACCAGCGCCGCCGCTGCCGCTGCTTCGTGTGGGCGACGTGGTGCTCAGGCCCGACGAGGAGCCAATCGTCGAAGAGCCACCCTCAGACTTCTACATGCGCGGGACGATGTCGGAGACCAGCGACGACGGCAGCCAAGTACAGTTGGCCGAGTTTTTCCTCGACCGCGAAACGGGATTCATTACTCGAGTGGGCGGGGAGGGCGAGACGCCTGAACTGGACGAGCTGCTCGACAACTTGGCTAAGCTGCCCCCGCCCGATGAAATGACATGGAAGTGGATGGTAGGTCAACAGGGCGAAGAGTCGGCCCGCCAATCCATCGAGGCACTGCGCGCGAGCGAGGGAGACGCGGCCACCGACGCCGCATTGACTGAAATCGACCGAGCTGTTGCAGAAATCGAAGCGGAACACGCGGTTGTCGCGCTACACGAGGCGATCGAGAGTCTGAGCGATGCGATCACGTTCGCAAGGAAGTCCGCGGACGATAGTGCTAGCGCCGAAGCCGCTGGTGCACAGCATGTTCCAGCCGCATTCCTAGCTGCCGCAATACGGGTGCGAGATAGCTGGGCGCACGTGAACGCCACATGGCACCACGCGAGTTAGCGATCCACCTCCAACTCAAACGGTGAGCAGGCCAATGACCTTCCACCCGTCACCTGGGCTCAAATAGTTCGAGCGACTCTTTGTACGGCAACCACCGGGTAGGGACACCGTAACTTCCCTGCCCGAGTCTGAACCTGTTCGCAAGAAGCTCATCAGGTTGGCCGGCGACTATGACCAGCCGCGCACCGGGGCGACCTTCCTGTGAACCGCCCCGAGTTTGGTGCACACCTTCTTTCGAGGGAAGGTTGTTCGCATCATGCCGAAGAAGTACGACGAGCAGTTCAAGGCCCGGGCGGTGCGGTTGGTCGCCGACCATGCCGATGAGTACGACACCCGCACGGCCTGCATCACTGCGGTGGCCAAGCGGTTGGGAGTGTCCATCGAGACGCTGCGCCGCTGGGTCAACCAGACCGAGGTCGACACCGGGGTCCGGGACGGAGTCCCGACCGACACCGCACGTGAGTTGCGCGACCTCAAGCGTAAGAACCGTGAGCTAGAGGAAACCATCGAAATCCTCAAGGCCGCAACAAGTTTCTTCGCGCGGGAGAGCGACCCGCGACACCGGTAATCTGCGCGTTCATTGCCGAGCATCGTGCTCGGTTCGGGGTCGCTCCGATCTGCCGCGTGCTCACCGAGCACGGCTGCCAGATTGCCCCGAGAACCTTCTACGCCTGGCTGACCCGACCCCCGTCGGCGCGGGCCTTGTGGGACACCGTCATCACCGAGGTGCTGGCCGGCTACTACGAGCCCGACGAGCACGGCCGACGCAAGCCGGAGTCACTGTACGGCGCGGTCAAGATGTGGGCTCATCTGCAACGTCAGGGCATCAGCGTGGCCCGCTGCACCGTCGAGCGCCTCATGCGGGCGAACGGATGGCAGGGGGGTGACCCGCCGCAAGAAAGTGCGCACTACGGTCGCGGATCCGGCCGCGGCGCGTGCCGCGGATCTGGTCAGACGCCAGTTCCGGGTGCCCGCCCCCAACCGGCTGCTCGTGGCGGACTGGTCCACACCCGGTTGAGCTCCCCGGCATCGAACCGTCGTTTGACCAGGTCCGGGATCGGTGGCGCGTCCAGGTCAACCACCGTTGTCGGTGGCGCGAACGACCGTGGGCTGATCCCGGCCAGCCCCTGGCGCGCCAGTGAAGCAGCCACGGTCTTACGTGACACCGTGCGGCCTTTCTCGCGGAGGTCAGCCAGAATCCGCGGTGCCCCGTACACCCCGCCAGAGGCCTCGTGAGCGGCCGCAACCGCAGCATCCAGACCGGCACACGGCGCACCGCAGCTGCCCTCGGCCCAGCGACCGCGTTGCTGCGCCATTTGTAGAATCCCGACCGGGACACCTCCAGTAGCCGGCACATCCGCACGATGCTGAAGTTGGCCTTCTCCGCGGCAATAACCTGGTAGGCCTCTACCGGTTCTGTTCAGAGGCGAAGAAGGCCGCAGCTTTCTTTAAAAACTCACGATCCAAACGCAATTCAGCGTTTTCTTTGCGTAGCCGTTCAAGTTCGGCACGCTCATCAGCATCGAGCACCGCGTCAGTATCGGTGCCCCCGGCGCGTTGCTGAGCCAGGCGCACCCAACGGCCCAGAAGTTGTTCACCGACACCGATCTCAACAGCCACATGTGCAATCGGCCGACCCGTCTCGATCACCAGGCGGGCAGCCTGCCCCCGAAACTCCGGGGTGTACTTCTTACGCTTGCCCGACATACGGACATCCTCCCCGTGGGACCAGCAGTCCCGCCAGTTAGGTGTCCACCATCAGGGGTCAACCCCAGTCCGCAATAACTGCGGACTTTTGAAGTAGATTGGCTGCTGTCTGACCAAACCCCGGTGTACCGCTACCAAGATTTTACTGCCGGGCACCGACAAGCTCACCGGCCTTGACCGCGAAGGCCGGTCCAACGAGACGCTGTAGTCCGAACGACGCACATTGCCGATTCTCGCCACACCATGTCGGTGGGTGGTCGTAACCTGCTCTCAGGATCAAGGGGAGGTAACCGTCGTGGGTGATGTCGGCGTCAAGTTTCTTGAGGTCTTGCGCGAGAAGATGATGATCGACGACGAGTGGACCCAGCAGCACGAGCGAGGCTTCACCTGGTGGGCCTACAGGTTGGCGCAGCACTTTGAGGTCGACCCGCCGGTTTCGGATGGCGTAATCGATATCTACGCGGTCCGTATCTGGACCGACATAGTCAGAAACGTCGACCCGGCAACGAATCCCGACCAAATTGTCACTGTAGCCAACATGCACCAGTCCATAAACGCGACAGTGTGGGATCCGGAGACACAAACGGTCAGCGAGTGCTGCACGACGTATGTCAACGAAGAAAACTTCGACTGGATGGCGAACCTCATTGCCGCCGCGGCCGTCATCCAAAATAGTGCGGCCCACACTCGTGCACACGCGCTTGCTGATATATGCGCTGGCGTGCCCGCAGCATCCGATCACCCAGTCAGAGGACATCGCCCCGAGATGGATGACATCCTCAACGTGCCCCAGCAGGTTCTCGTTCCGGTGGGCGCCGAACCGTCGCACTTCGCGGGTCCTAAGATGGCCGCCGTTCTGGACTTCATGACGCATATGGGCATTGCGGGCAGCTCCGGCCCCACTGAGGTGCGGTTCTCTGTCCCCTTCGCCGATCACCACACTTCTTTGGCGATGCTTGCGGCTGGGCAAGGTCCTCCCATGTCGCACGGTCAGATTCTGACCGACGCTCCGCACCCTGAGGATGGCAATGGTGCGTTGACACTGATGTGGATCCCGGCGCATCCGGACTTCAAGAATCCGGCGATGCTCGCAAATGCCCTCAATCACGCTGAGGCTCAGTGCGAATCGGGCGTTCCACTGTTGGGCGCGTGGTGCCCAGATCCGACGTCCGAAGATGGCAGCGGACTGGCCTTCTGCAGTTTTCTTCCGAACTTGGTCGCGCGGCCAGGTCTCATTGAGAATCAAGTGCTCTACCAACGACGACGCTCCGCCTTCGCGGCGCATTGGCTGTGGCAATCTGCGGGCAGCGATGCTGATCAGGATCAAGCCCGCCAGGCGGAGAATGAGACAAATTGAACCCGCCTACGCAGAAATACGACGACTTCGAGTGGGCATCGCCCGCGGATCTGGCTCGCCGCGCCCGCACGCAGGAGCCGTGGTGTTTTTACCGGGCTACTGCAGTGCATTTCGAGGCCGGCAGGGTTCTTCCTGCTGTGGATGGCGATGGGGCCGAGCCGCCATTCGGACCACTCCATGTGATCACCGCGGTCCAACCGGATGCAGACCCCGAGGATGCCGAGAGTGCCGGTCGCATGGACGTTCTGGACTGCGAGCTCGCCGAACGGGGCCTGGGCGCGGTTCCCGTCGTTGGAGCCGCCATCGATGGCAGCCATGCCGAGAATAGCCGGGCGGTGTTCGGGCTCACTGACGATGAGGCCCGCGCCATGGGGTTGCGATTCGGCCAGGTGGCGATCTTCAGCTGGAGCGGGTCACAGTGGTCGGTACTGGCAAGCGCTACTGATCGGGCCGACCACGATCGTTGGCGGTGGGAACCCAACAGTTAACAATGTGCCCCGCTGAAACACACGCGGGTCGCGAATACTGTCACTGCTCATCGGTTCCGCTGGAAAGGCGCACATCATAGTGACCGCATCTGACGATCTCACGGGCGAAAACGACTTGCGCTCATTGGGTTTCCCAGAGGACACACTGTCACTGGCGATAACCGCACTGCCGACACCGGGCGTAGCTCGACAGTGGGTTGAGATACTCGGCCCTCGAGCTTTCGTCAAGAGGCTCCTCAAGGCCATACCGGCCACCGGGTTCGACGCCGAGGACTACCTGCGGTGGCGAGAAGCTGGACTCGATGACCATGCCGCACTTGACCTGCCGCCTAAGCTTGCTGACGCGGGGTGGGGACCCGAGGACTATCGACGTTGGCGAGCAGCAGGGTTCACTGCTGAAGACCTGACGAAGCTATCGCGCTATCTGACAGCAGATTTCAGCATCGACAATGTGTTCTCGACTCTCGAGCGTTGGCTTGGTCCCGGGGAGACTTCTGGATACGGCGCGGTATATGAATTCACGGAAGTCCTGAGAAGCAAACGCGCCCATGCCGACCTTGCGCGCCTCGTCACCAGTGGCTTCAGCGGTCACGAGATCTACACGTGGTGCAGCACCGGCATCACAGACACCGCATGGATCGAGTGGAAACAAGCCGGTTTCGCCGCCTGGCATGCAGGGCAATTCGCGCGCCTAGGCATACCACCCGGCACGGCGGGACAATGTTCCGATGCCGGTCTCCGGGCTGACGATGTCGAGCCGTTCCTCACCTCCGGCATGCTGTTGGATGAAGCCTGCGACTGGGCTCAAGCGGGCGTCGATGTTGACGATGTCGATGACTTCACCGAGCTTGGCCTCGGTCCGTCGGAAGCGGTCGTCTATGCCAAAGATGGGATTCGACCGCATCAGATCACCCGAACCGAGACCGGCTACGACGTCGAACTGGAGCCGTGGCAGGAGGATCCCCTTGACCAGCTACCCAAGGTGATCGAGCCCGGAGACATCAACCTTCGCCTCTGGTCATCGACACAGTACGACGACGAACCGGTCGAATGCGCAGTGTGGCTGCATTGGGGCGGGACCCACACGATCGAATGGTCGGTGGTCAGCGGCATAGGTATGTCGATGATGTCGGAAGTGTCATTCTCCGGGATCGCAGGCTGGCCCGACGGCAAGAACGTCGAACTCTGCTACACCCGGGACTACAATGAACGCGGCGTCGACTGGCTCGCCGGGGCCGCACCGACCGCGCAAGATCCCAACGGTTCCAAGGATCCACGCCAATGGCTGGCGCTCGCCAGCTCGCTCGTCGATCTCACCGATGGACTGCTCGATTCCGGTGTCGAGTCGATCGATGAATACACCAGTGATTACCACGACCCGGCCAACCGCGAGTCGCTCAACTTCAACGAAATGTTCGCAAAATTCCTCACTACCGCGGGCGCCGAAGGCAAACGACCCGAGTTCTACGATTGGCTCACCGCCGCACTGGAGAAAGGCGCCTACACGCAAGCGTGACCTAATAACTCCCCCGGAATTTCCGAACGCATGATGTCGGTGCCCTGAGGCATAATCGAAATAGCTCACGAGCGGACGACTGTTCGGGTACCTGGCCCGTCGTCCCGGCAACCGCGCCCCTACCGCACGGTGCCCCAGGGGAAGAGCAGGCACACCTGAGGTGTGCAAGTGGTGGGCACACCCAGGTTGGGTGTCGCCGGAGAGGCGCAGTGATGACCTTCGACATCGTGCGAGCGCGTGCACTGGCCACACAGCTCGGATATTGGCCCGCAACGACCGACCCAGAATCCGTTGAGCGCTATCAGCGCGAGATCGCGGCAAGGTCCGTGCGCAGCGAACTGGATGCCGACGGCAGGTACATCCTGGTCCGCCCGCGGCCGACAGAAGGTGGTATTCCGTTGCGCGGCACCATCACCGAGTTGTCCGTCCACATCCCATGCGGCCAGCTGCGCGGACCGTTGTACAAGGACTACGACTGGTTGTGGCAGTCCTGCCCGCACGAGGACGCCCCGCAGAAGTGGAACGGCTGCGATGTATCCCGTCAAAAGGATCTCTGTGTGATCTGTGCCCGCGGCACCGCAGGCGGTACGTCACGGTGGGCGTGGATTGCCTGCAAAGACTGCACGGCAGCCAATAGTTCCCTGGCGCCCAAACTGGGCTACACGCCGTTCGCTCTCGGGCGCCACAGCCTGATGAACGGTATCGGTATTCACGGAGGGGCATCACAATACGAGCAGGAACGCCAAGCGGCACGCTTGGCAGAGTTCAGCCGCCACCATGGCGCTCTTTACGAATGGAAAAGGACCGAATTCAGAAGGCTTGCGCAAGTATTCGATGCCGTGGCCGACGTGCCACTGCGGGTGTGGCAGGAACAATGGCCACCCGGACGGGAGGCTTCCGACGACGCCATCGCCCGGATGTTGACCGGATAGCCCGGGTCACGGCCCATCTGGTAAGTACGGGGTACGCAGCGATTCTCCAGACGCCAACCTGCACAGCCAGTCTTATGAAGTGCCGTGGCACTGACATACCGCCGGCAATTGCCCATGCGGTGTCGCCACGAGCTGTTTCAATGACCTGTACGAATGATGAGGAGGATGCGTGTCGGAACGACTACTGACCCCATCGAAGGTGACCGCATGGCTTGATTGCGCCCACTACCTATCGTTGCAGAACCAGGTCGATGACGGCACGCTCGCGAAGCCGAATCAACCGTTCGGGTCGTTCGCACAGTTGTTGGCGGACAAGGGGATCCGGCACGAAGCAGATTGCCTCGCGGACTACCGACGGCAACAGAAGTCGATCTATGAAGTACCGGCCATCTGGGAAGGAGAGAAATTCGCCCGCTGGGTACAGCGGGTCGGTAACCCCATGGCCGATGGGTGCGACGTGATCTACCAAATGCCGTTCGTGCATGACGGCATCCGAGGCATCGCGGACTTCCTTATCCGAGTACAGGACTCGGAGACCGGCGTGGTCTCCTATGAGCCGGTGGACGCCAAGCTCGCGCGCAAGGAGGCCAAGCCCGGGCACCTTCTGCAGTTGTGTTTCTACGCGGATGCGGTCGAAGCGTTGACTGGGATACGGCCGGCGCTCATACATATCTGGCTGGGGTCAGGCGTCGTTGAGTCCTACCGGGTGGATGAATTCAGCGCCTACTGGCGACGGCTGCGCAACCAATTGCGCGCCGCACTCGCAGCCGGCCCCACCGCCAGCACAGCGCCGGCCCGGTGCACCCACTGCCAATTCTGCGAGTTCAGCGATGTCTGCGAAAACCAATGGCGGGACGAGGATTCCCTGATTTACGTGGCAGGGATCCGCGCAAACGACATCGAGGCTCTGACCACCGCAGGCATCAAGACGCTGACGGCGCTCGCCCAGACCACCGAGCCGATCACCGGTGCCCGGCCCCTGAGGCTGGCCCGACTGATAGGTCAGGCCGCGTTGCAACTGCAGGCCCAGCCGGAGGAGCGCCCGCCATTCACCGCAATCGAGCCAGTCGATGAGACCGATTGGGGCCGGGGACTCCAGAAACTTCCCCAGCCCGACGACGGGGATGTATTTCTGGACTTCGAGGGCCACCCGTTCTGGCGCGCCGACACCGGCCTGTTTTTCCTGTTCGGGTTGATCGAGCGCACCGTGGGCGGAACGTGGGAGTACCGGGAATGGTGGGCGCACGACCCCGAGGAGGAAGCTGCGGCCACTGCCGCCCTCATCGATCATCTGGCTGCTAGGCGGGTGGCGTATCCGGGGATGCACGTCTACCACTACAACCACACCGAACGCAGCTCCCTCGAGACATTGGTCGCCACCCACCGGGTGCGGGAGGATGCCCTGGCCGAACTGGTCGGGCAAGGGATATTCGTGGACCTCTACCCCTTGACACGCAACAGCTTCCAAGTAGGAACGGAAAGCTACGGACTGAAGTCGCTGGAACGACTAACGGATTTCGAGCGCAGCCACGAAATCGACAAGGGTGCCGGCGCAGTGGTTCAGTACGAAAAGTACATGGCAGAGGGCAATACCAACCTGCTGACCAACATCGCCCGGTACAACGAGGACGATGTCCGGGCCACCATGGCTCTACGGGACTGGCTGGTCGAGCACCGTCCCGGGAACCTCGAATGGTTCGTCTGGGAACCGGAGCCGGAAGGTTACACACCCAGTGAGCTCATAGGCCGATTGCACGAATTCGACGCAGACAGTGTGGAATACCTACTGGGAGACCTTCTGGGCTACTGGAGCCGCGAGTGGTGGGCGTACTACGCACCCAAGCGCATCAAACTCCAAGCAGACCCCGAGGACGTGGTCGATGACACCGCTGTCATCACCGCCCTTCAGTACACCGGGTTGGTCGAGCGGACCGGCACCCGGGGGCAAAAGATCCTGCCCTCGCTGGGGTTCACCTTCCCGCCGCAGGCGCTCGACGACTTCCCGATGGAGGGCGACCGGGACAGGGACGTCCATACCATCAACGCCGAGGGTCAGCGCTTCGACCTCAAGATCGCCCGACTCGACCGCGATGCCGGCCTTCTCGAGCTTGTACAGAGCAAGAAGGCCGCCGAGGACGGCCATGTGCCCAGCGCAGCGGTGCTCCATGAATGGGTTTCACAGCGCGCTAAAACGGACCGGCTAGAGGCTTACGCAACCGACTGGCTGGACGGGAACGGGGCCGCGACAGCGACGGCGGCGCTGCTGCGCCGAGACATACCGCATTTCCGTGAAGGCAACGGACCAGTCGGCGGTGCGTTCACCGATGACATCGACGACATGTGCCGATGGGTCACTCAGTTGGACACCGCGGTGGTCGGTATCCAAGGTCCACCCGGGGCCGGAAAGACCTACAGCGCTACGCATCTGATTTATACCTTGATCGCGGCTGGTCAGAGGGTCGGCATCACCGCAACCAGTCACCATGCGATCATCAACGTGTTGCGCGGCGTGGTCGCCGTTTTCACCGAGAAGAACCAACTGGGGTTGCTGCGTGGGGTGTATAAGCCGGCGGCCGGTAGTAAGCCCGCGCTGCCCGGGATCGACATAGTCGACAAGAATCCCGCCTGCGCGGACCCGCAATACAATCTGGTGGCCGGTACGACCTGGTTATTCGCATCATCGGCAATGCAAGGCGCGCCGCCGGTGGACGTGCTCCTGGTTGATGAGGCCGGGCAGATGTCGTTGGCGGATGCGGCCGTGGCGTCCACCGGGGCCCGCAACGTGATCCTGCTGGGCGATCCGCTGCAACTGCCCCAGGTCGCCCAAGCTAGCCATCCGGGGCACAGCGGCCTGAGCGTGCTCGATTACCTTCTAGGCGAAGCCACCACCATGCCCGCGGAGCGCGGGGTGTTCCTGTCCACGACCTACCGCATGCATCCCGATGTGTGCCAGTTTATTTCGACGCAGTTCTATCAAGGCCGCCTCACAAGCGCAGACTCCTGTTTGCAGCAAAACACCGCGGCCGGCACGGGCTTGCGGTGGCTGCGCGCCGAGCACACCAGCCGCTCTACCTCTTCGTCCGAAGAAGCGGATCTGATCGTCAGCCAGATCGGCACTCTCATAGGCACGCCGTGGACAAATCAGCGCGGCGAGGAAAGGCCTTTGACAGCAGCGGATTTCATGGTCGTCGTTCCGTACAATGACCAGGTCCGCACCGTCAAGCAACGGCTTGCCGACGAACCCGCGCTGAACGGAGTGCGCGTCGGTACCGTCGACAAGTTCCAGGGCGGCGAGGCTGCGGTGGTGCTGTTCAGCATGACCGCCTCTAGCCGCGACAACATCACCCGCGGGGTGGACTTCCTGTTCTCGCGCAACAGGTTGAACGTCGCAGTCAGCCGTGCTCGCTGCCTGGCCTACCTGATCTGCACCGAGGAACTCCTCAACGCACGGGCCCGGGATGTCGAAGAAATGCGGTTGATCGGGACGGTGGCGGCTTATGTGGAAGTAGCGACTCGCTAAACATTGTTTCGGTGCGGATTTCGTGTCGGGGCGGGCCGGCGCAATGCCTGATGCCGGGCCATCGCCGAGGAATCACACCTTCGTCCCAAAGATCGGCAGGCGAGGGAGCAACACGATTGCGACGTTCGATGTGCGGGTCAGTTGTACGGGGTCGCTGTCGGCCAATGTTGCCACGCCTGGCTTCGCTGACTCCTGACCCTGCAAGTGCTAGAGGCAGCCCTCGATCAGTGATCAAATACGATGCGAGTCAAATCGTAAGCCTCGCACTGGTGGTCTCAAATCCAGCTGCGCTACTTGCCTTTCTGTCGCTCCGCGCTGCCGCAATAGCTCTAACATGTCCTCCTGCCGCGGCTGGCCCAGCATCATCCGATAGAGCGTTAGAGAGTCGCGCAGCCGCTCGTACTGAGCGTCATCTCGGCTCAGGGGAAAGTGGACGAGCAGCCGCTCCACCCGTGCGTCGCCCGGATACAGCCACCACGGTGCGAACTCGCCCAAGTCTTCTCGGTCATTCGCCGCGTCGAACGCGTACTGCCATGGATTGCCTGAACTCTGTGCGGACGCCAACGCCGCGCGCCCGTGCGCCGCCGCGACGTTCTTGCGAACTGCATGGCCACCGAAACGGTTCACGCGTCCCTCCCGCTGCTCGAAATCGACTGGGTTGGAAGGCAAGTTCCAATGCACCACGGAGTGGCTCCACCAGTGAAAGTCGATGCCCTCCTGGCCGACGCTCGTCGACGCAAGAACGAAGGGCCAGAATGGACTATTGAAGGCATTGCGGACTTCCGGGGCCCGGACGCTTTCAGCGTCTTTCGCTGCGCCGCCATACCTCAGTGCAAACCGTACGGTCAGTGGGATCCTGTCAAACCTGCCATCGGTCGTGTGCGCTGTGTAGCGCGACGTGCGGAGCGTTAGTGCGTCAATCGCTCGATCGGCAATTTGCGACAAGGCGGTAGCGTCAATACGCGATCCGCCAAGTTCGAGCTTCAGCTGGAAGCAGTACTCGTCGAGCACCGATTGCAGGTTCCCATCCGCGCAGTACTGGAGCACAGTCCTCCAATATGGCTGCCCTGCGCTGTAAAGCTGGTCCAGTAGGTACATGACGTCCATGCGGTTGAATAGTGTTCGGATACCGTTGGCGAGTCGTGCAGCCGACTGCCACAGGGCTATTCGCAGTTCTTGATCGAGATCGTTACAAACTCGCTCGAGTGCGCGGTAAGCAATATTGCCCGGGCTGTGCAACGCCAGGAGCGCAAGTTCGTGATGCCATCGCTTCTGGACGCGTTGTTCGAGGCCGAGCTTTGCGTGGCTCCGGATCGCCTGGCCCGAGCCTCCGGGTTCGGCATCGACCGCAGCGCTACCACCTGCCACGAGCCAATAGGCGGCGACATCGGACCGTCGGTGGGCGTCGGCCGGCCAATTGCCCGGCCATGAGAAGAATGCCTCCCACACCTGATCGGCAGGGCTGTGGTCTGCGAGCTCCGCCTCGGACCTTATGCGCTGCTCGACCAGATCTCGTGCAGTACCAGCCGTCACTCCGCTGCCACCGTCGCGAGAAAGAGTAAGCGGATCACCGATTTTCGCTAGCTCGGGGTGCGGCCAGAACAACGCCAGCGTCGACATGCTGGCAGGTCTTCCGTCGCGGACCGCGTAGTCGAATCGCGTAGATACCGCCCGCCGCGCCTCAGCCGAGTTCTCGGTGAGGTCAGACCCAGCAACCATGCGCCGCTCAGCCTCGTAGCTCAACAGACTCGCAATCGACGTCGGAACTCCCGACCAGGCTGAAAAAATCAGTCGCTTGGTGACTGATCCGTCAGAAAACTCAGTAAAAACTCCGCCCGGCACGAGGTACGGCATCGACGCCGGAACCCATAGGAGTTTCCACCACTCCTTCTCGATCGTCTCGCCTGCGAACGCCCGCAGCCGGGCATTCGCATAGTCGATCGCCTCATACCGCTTGACGGCGCGGGGATCGATGGAGCGAAGGCGGCCAATTGAGGTGGTCAACTCTGTTGTCGCGGTTCCCTTCTCGAGCACTACCCGAACACGCTCGCCCGGCCGGTAGCCCTCCATGAAGTTGCCGAAGTACGGAATTGACTTCCAGTAGTCCAAGCTCACTGGCGACTCGACCGCGCGCGCAAACGCTTGCAGAGCCGCGTAATCACGCAGATCGTCTGGCGTCGGCACCTGGCTCACTTCACGCCGGACGAGCAGATCACGGCCCTCCTCGAGCCGAGGCCGTTCTGAACGGCTCATGAATGGCAAGAGCAGGTTGCGTAGCTCGGCAGCCTCGGTCGAGCCATCCTCCCCAGAGACGACAGCCTGGCGGTACTGGCGAAATCCCGCCCGGATCTGCTCGAGCGCCTCGGAATCCTCTCCGGTAAGGAAACTCAGTGTCGTCATGAAGTCGCGGTAGTGATCGTCGTCGCTGTCGCCCGCTGCCGTCGTAAATGGCTTGTACGGCGTGGCGGAGAGCAGCAGCACCTTGGCATCGCGATAGTTGAACAAGTGGTGGGCAAGTTCGCTCGCAGGGCTGTCGCTGCTGGAGTCGATAAGGTGCCGAAAGCGTTGGAATTCATCAAGAATCACCAGGTCCGGTTCTAACGATTCGACGCTTGCTTGCGCAAGTAAACCGCGAAGTCCGGACGTAATCTTCGCGACCTCCGGCCTCATATCCGACGGGAGGGTGTCGAGGCCTTCCAGGCGTGTCCGCGCCGCAGCAAAGTCTTCGAAAAGCCCGCTGCTGCCGATGAGCTCACGAAACTTGCGTTGAATCACTGGATCCGGTCCGTCACCCAGCCTGTCGCGCATCCGGGCAATGCCTGCTTCGAAGTCCGTCAGCTTCCTGACGTGGCCTTGGAAAAACAGGGCCGACGCGCGTTCTGCATCAGTTCCTGAGGCCACCGTCCCGTTCAGAAGGACGTGCAACAGCTGACGTTCCTCCTGAGATCCGGTTTGCCAACCCATCTCGAATGACGTTCCCGGAGTGAAGGAGACGAGGTTTACCTTCTTACCTCCCAGCGTCGAGCCTGCGGACAACGTCGAGCTCTCAAGCGCCAGCAGCGTGAGCCGGCTAGTGATGCCAATGTGCGGATCGCCAGTGACGTTAAGCCGGCGCAGATTCTGTTTGGCGAGATCGGTGCTCGAACAGATGTAGACCACATCGATGCGGTCGACATGTGCCGCGGTCTGAAGCTTGGCGATGGAGGCTGCAACGACGCCACGCGCAACAATGCTCTTGCCGAGGCCTGTCTCATCCGCAACAAGGAATCGTCCGCTGTTAGCGTCCGGACCATACAGTCGATCAACAACGTGCTGTACGGCATCGCGCTGGAAGCCTTTCAGCGACGCCAAGATCCGCTCAACGTCGTCAGACTGCATCAGCCTCAGCCTCCTCGAGACCGCTGGCTACCCAGACGGCTTCCCACAGTTCGTCGAAGCCGTCTGGAAGTACCGAGGGCGTGCCAGGTGGGCGCCGCTGCTCCGCTGCGCGGACATGTGCGACGATCTTCTGCACATCGCTCAGCCCATCGTGTTCGGCACCGATCGCGCGCACTAAGGTCTCGAACAGACCGCCGCCGTCTTCGGTCCAGCCCTCAGTCATAGAGCCCAGTGCGTCAAATCGCAGAGAGCCCTCTCCTCCGTCGAGTGCAAGCAGCAGCGCGAGGAGTCGCATGAACGCTGAGCGGTCAGTGAGTTGACGTGCGATCACGGCGTCTTGCCGGCCCGGGATGTCTCCTTCAAGGAAAGCCGCCACAACAGTCGACGCTGTGACGCCCCGTGTATCAGTTACCCGGAGGACAACGAACGGAGTGATGTCAGTGAGTGTTAGCCGTTCGAAAATGGCAGGCATTCCAGGAATCTCGGCCGCGTTCGCAGGACGTGTGAGCAGCGATGCCCGCGCTTGCGCACCTTCTGGCACGGCGAACGTCCCGTCGGCTGTCAGCTGAATGCGATATTGCGGCGCATCTGCATCACTTTCCGACGGTTGGTCCGCTTCAACCCGAGCGAAGTACCGGCGTAAGGCCAACGCCCGGAGCGCTTGTTCAAGAGCGTGATCGGCCAGCTCGTCCGCTGGCACCTCCTCGCCGCCCGAGGGCTGATATGGAAGCGTGAGTGCGCGCAGCCCGGCGCTCTCTCCGACTAGCGCGGCAACTCCGAGCTTCGGGCGTGGGCCTTCGAACTCGACCAGCAATTCAACGTTTCCACCAAATGCAGCGTCAGTAGCATTCGGCGATCCGACGAGGAGGTGTGATCCCGATTGCCTGTCAAGGACGTATGCCTTCGCGTGCAATCCAATCAAGAATTCGGGCGCAACGGAACCTACGCCGGATGCCACGTGGTCGCCATCACCGTCGTCAGTAGTAACGTCGTCGTTCGCCGCGTCGTCGAGGACGAGAGCGTTTATCCGGCCGAGGGTTTCAGGCTCAAGACGGTCGAGTTGTTCCCGACGCGACAGCACTACTATCGGTTCCTGCGTCGATGGCACAACCCGTTTGATGCCCTCGTCGCTCAGGAATGGCGAGATGACTCCGTGCCGGATCCCGGAGAACAGTTCCCCAAGTGGGGTTGAAGCAATGCCGGGGACCCCGAGCGGGTGGAACCGAAGCCACCGCACATCCGTCGGCAGTTCCCACTCGACTGTTGATATCGCGTCCGCGAGCGCGCCAATCTTGGCGATTCGATCGGCGGGCAGCGGTTGGACGGCCATCGTCGGCAAGGCACGCACCAATGCAGCAAGGGCTGTACTGTGCTCCACAGGTCCGTTTGTTGCGAGCCCGTCAAGGCGGACGACAAGATCCCAGCTTCGATCGTTGGTGAGATTTCGACTCGCACAGAGCATTCGGTAGCTCCGTGCATCGCCGCCGGCGTATTCGAGCACCCAGACCTTTGGGTGAAAGAGCATGCCTTGGCGTGGCGCTGACACAGGGTGGATCACCGGTTCGAGCAAGGCGAAAAGGTCAGAACCAACGCGTGGCTCTGAAACCTGGCCTGCCTGTGCGAACACATCAAGCTTGTCCGCGGCACGCCGCACAGCATCAAGGATCGCGATTGGATCGCGGCTCTCCCGAACCCGGTGGGCGGCAAAGGCCAGCGGAATCGACAATGCGGCAGTCAGATCGAGTGTGAAAGTCGTTGCCACACAATGTTCGAGTTGAAATCCGCTCGGTGGGCGAAGCTGTTCGGTCAGTGCTGCCCGAGTATCAGGCTCAAACATCGGAATTCTCCAGCCCATCGTGAATGTCGTGGATCACCGGCCGAAGCTGGGTCCACCGGTACACGAGCTGACTACTGCCGGACGCTCCCAGCCACGCTTGCAGCAGTCGCTTGTTCTCAAGTCGTGCCTGCGACCGCTTGTGCTCACGCTCGCGGTTGCGAATGAATCGGCGAACCTCTTCGCTGTCGGCGAGCGACGCGAGATCAATATCACCCAACATGCCGAGCCAATCGTCGATAAATCGCCGGGCCCGCCTGTTCACTCCAGGGTTCTGTGTGTGTACCCGGCGCCAGAACTCGTCACGGTTCCAGGATCGGACGTCGTCGGCTAAATTCGGCTGGGCCGCCCAATCATCGAGGCGCTTGCGATAAACCTCCGCTTGACTCTCCACGCGGTTGTACCCCTCACTGTCGTAGGCTTCCGCCAGGAGCAAGTTGTAAATCAGCGACGCACTGTTCATCAGGATTGAGAAGCGACGTGCGTCTTCGAGGATGTTCCCAGGTTCGCCCTCGGCCGCCCTCAGCACCGAATCTTCCCATGGGACAGCGCCATTGGCATCCGGCCGGTGCTTAAGCGCGTACTCGAGCATCGTGCCAGGAGAGCTAGCCATCATGAGGTCGCGCAGCCAGCTAGCTTCGTTCTGGGGCATAGAGAAGCCGCCAGCTACCTCTGCGGGGAAGCCAGCGGGAACCGGCGGCAACGTGGCGTGAAAGGCACCACCGTGCCAGGGCTGGCCTACCTCGTCGTGGTAATCGCTCGTAGCGGTACGGATGTTCTGCGCGCGATCTACTTCGGCTGCGATCGCGTCGCTTCTATTCGTTGTCGCAGCGTTGACAACTCCGTGGACGCGTAGCCCGCCCCAGTACAGGGCTGACGGAAGAGTCTTCAGCGCCGGCCCCACATTGGCACCGATCACACCGTCTTTCTCACCTGCGTCGACTAGGCCGCGGATGAGGCGTCGCTCGTTGCGATCGGCAAGTTCAGTCGATCTGTCAATGCCGCCGCGTGCTTCGGCCGCCGCGCGGTAACACCACGGGATGAAAAGGAAATACCGGGCGCGGGTGAACAGCGTTGACGTTCCCGGCCAGAGCATGTCGCTCAGCGCGTCTCTGACCTGACCGATGCCGAGCTCGTCACGGCTCTCTCGTTCGCTGAAGAGATTGACGATCTCACGCATGCGCCGTTGGTCGTCGCTCGAAGCGTCAAGCCAAGCGATGAGAGAAGACACCGTCATCGACCTCATTTCAAATACACTCTGTAACCATATCTTTGCCGGAAATAGACCGCTAAACTGCGGAAACCTGAGCTAACCGTATGTGAGCTGCAGCCAAATGAGATCTGCCTCCCAAGCTTCGATGGCCACGGAGAAGTCTCCGGACCGCTTTCTGGCGTTGCGCGCAAAGGCAGCTATTGCGTTGGCCATCTTCTTCAGCCTTCTGCTGCTACCTGGCTCGCCCCATTCGTCCACATAGTCATTGGCGGCCGGTGACGCCGCCACGATTTCAACCCCCATGACCTCGCTCAGGATGGATCTGCGTGCAGCATCTCTCAGCCCGTTTCTCCCGACGCGATAACCCATGGTGCTAAGAATTCCCGCACTCGGCCAAAGGCCACTATCAAAGCTGACCAACAGCTTTCGCTGAGAGTTGGCGGAAAGTGCGGATGGTGCAGGGAGGTCTACCTCTGCGTCCATGTAGCCATAGAAGCGCTCCAAAGCGGGGTGGCCGCGAACGAAGTCATCGAGCTCATCACCCAGGTGATCGAGAATGTCCCTGCCTATCGCCATTGACGCGACCACCATCTCTTGCGAATAGACGCGGAGATGCCGCTCTGCGCGCAGCGTGTCTACGTCTTCCTCATCCCAAAATTCGCGACCAAAGATCACGACGGGCGGCTGGATCTCGCCGGAGACCAATCGGACCTGCACTCCGCACGCAAGAAGGAAGTCGTCGAACCCAGATTCATCAAACGGGCCGCTTCCTTGGGTCCCGACCACCGAACCCAAGATTCCCCTGCAAATTGTCTTGTTTAAGGCCAACAGATCGAGCAGCGAAGTCCATGGAAGTTCGGATGTCACTTTGTGTTAGTCCCCGGCCTCGGTCCCGTTCATCTCGCCACCAGCTCGCCAGAGTGCGACCCCAGAAGCAGTCCCAGCGTCAACGCTCTTTGCAGTGCCTCGTCCAGTCGTGCGGCGACCTTCGGGCCCGTCCTCGTGACACCGAACATCTTCATAGCCTCCCGCTTGAGCTCATCCGGCAGCGCCCCACCAGACTGCTGCGCAACTATCACCATTGCGTTGCCGATCTCCACCAGACTGACGTTCTCGATGGGCCGGGTGACACCAGATTTCGGAACCCGAACGAGACGCCAAGATTCCGGGAAAACATCTAGAGGCCAATAAAAGTCGGGATCGTTGGCCCGCTGGTAGTCGGCGGGAACCAAACGTTGCAGTGATTGTTTTCGTTCTTCAGATACCTTGAGCCACCCGAACGCATTCGCAATGACCTTCGCCAACTGCTCACGGGAGATCGGGGCCTCGGCCTCGATGACTTCACGGATGATTGGAAGCACTCGGTCTTCTGCTGACTGCAGATGCAGCTCGTCGAGAACGGCCCTGTCGCCTGCTACCACCGGAATCCAGGCCTTGAAGTCCGCGATATTCGGATGGCGAGGCGTCGTGGGCACGGTGGCCGGCTCCGCCTTGAACGAAACCAGCCCCTGTGTCGCAACGGGTTCAGCAGTGGTAGGCATCTCGACAGCCGGTTCGACGACCGACACCGGCGCCGTAACCTCCGACTCTGCGACCTGCGTCAGCTTACGCTTGGCCTCAACCACAGCATTCTGGAGCCGCTCAACGGTCGCCGCGCGATGGTGCAACCACTCAGGCATCCATACCCGCTCCACGACCGGCCAGTGCATCAGCGACGACAGCACATCAACGGGCAACCCGTCGCGGTCAGCGACGGTCCCACGCTGGGACCACTCCGCCCCGTCCAGCAACACTGCGATCAACGGCCGAGCTGGGTCGTCGGGGTCAGCAATCACCAGGTCCACGCGGAAGTCAGATAGCCCGACATCAGTACGCACGACCAAGCCCTCGGCGCGCAACGCATCAGCGATGTCGTCGCGGTGCCTGTCGATCACCGCATTGCGCTTACCGCCCTGGGTGATGGTCTGGACGCCACGCGCGGCCAGTTCTAGGTAGGCCTTGAGGTGCTTGGTACCTACTTGCGTGGTCTCCTCAGCGCGCAGGTCGGCGGGGTCAAAGCTTGCGTACAGAACGACCTCACAGCGCGCCCGGGTCACGGCCACGTTGAGCCTGCGCTCGCCGCCCGGCTTGGACAGAGGCCCAAAGTTCAGCGGCAAGGCACCTTTGTCGTTCTTACTGAACGCAATTGAGAACAGGATCGTGTCGCGCTCATCGCCCTGTACGTTCTCCAGATTCTTGACGAACAACCCGTCTGGCTCATCCAGCGCGGCCAGCAGCCGTTCATCACCCGTGTCGCGGAGCATGTTCTCGATGAGGTCGCGCTGCTGAGCATTGAAGGTGATGACCCCGACCGATGGAGCGCTGTCTGACGACGCCGAGAAGCGTTCCTGAATGTCCGCAACGATCCGTTTCGCCTCAACTTCGTTTGTGCGGAGGGTTTTTCCCTTGACCGTGCGGTTGAAGTGACCATTCACCCGGATCATCGAGACGCCGTAGCCTGCCGAATCGGCCAAAGGCGTAGGGAATGACGCCAACCGTCCGCTGTAGTACTGCAAGTTACTGAAGGCAATCAGCGCTTCGTCCTGACTGCGGTAGTGCCACGACAGCCACTGTTGCGGCACTTGCGAACTCACGCACTCGCTCAAGATCGATTCTTCGTCTGCAACGACGCCAGGAATCTCGTCTGCGTCCTCGTCGTCGGCAGCAGCGGCGTTGACCTCGGCGAAACTCGTCGGGGGCATCTGCTTGCTGTCACCCACGACCACGACGGATCTTGCGCGTCCCATCGCACCGATGGCATCGGCGACGCGGATCTGCGAGGCTTCGTCGAATACCACCACGTCGAAGAAGTTGGCCCGGGCCGGGAAGAACCTGGCCACCGAATCCGGACTGGTCAGCGTGCACGGCAGAATCTGCGTGATCAGGTCGCCGTAGTGCTCCATGAGGTAGCGGACGCCCTTACCACTTTTCTTGGCGTCGACCAGCTTCTTGAGTTCACCGATTTTGCCCTTGCCGGTGGCAACATCGAACTTCCGTGCGGCCAAGATGTTCGCCGCGATGGAGCGTTTCAGTTCCCCGCGGACCACCGCCGAGCTCTCCGTAAACCGGCCGATTGCCTTGTTGTGCGCAACGACGTCGAAATCGTTCAGTCCGCTCGCAGCCAGACGTTCGGCGGTCGACGCGGTCGCAGTACCACGGTCGTAGGCCGCTGGAGCGTCCTCTCCTACTGCCGTGCCGTTGAGAATCTCCGTCCTGGCAACTTCCATTCCCGCGATCCGCAAGGGTTCGAGATGCAACAGCAGGTCGACCCAGCGTTCGGTGGTTGCGGCCGTCTCGAGCTTGCGGTCGCTGCGCGTCGCCCACCAACGCTGGATGAAGGACTCGTCGCCTGCCCAGTCGTTCTGCTGAACAGGCGTTGTTGCCGTGGCGTCACTGAGTTTCTGCCACCCAACAGCCAATGCGCGCAGCTGCTGGCCAGATGCGCCAGACGCCGTGTCGCTGTAGAACTTTCGGAGGTCCATGACACGCGGATCCGCCGGAGTAGTCGACAACACCGCACCCACGCGCCGCAGTGCTGCGACGCTATCTCGCAGGTGGGCGGCATCTTCGGCGACAAACGGATTCCATGGCTGGTCGAACAGCACCACGGGCAGCGCAGCTACCAGCTCACGAAGCTGCGTCACCTCGGTATAGGTGTCATTCAATGCGCTGGTGGTCGCCGACAACGTCTTGAGCTTGACAGTCTCCGGCTCTACGGCGAGCACATCCGCCAACTGCTCAAGCACCGCGCGCCGGCGCTTCTTGCGACCAAAGAAGCCCGATTCATCGGCGGCCACCGCGGCGCTGTGAATCTCCGGAATCTCCAAGTCCATGGCAGACGGTTTGGCCACGGCAAACCACTCAGGTTGGGTTGCAACGATCTTGGCCAACAGCTGTTCGACCGCTACCAGTCGTGTCTGACCGGAGGACGTATGCAGCGCATCGACTCCGTCGATCGGATACCGCGGCTCGCCGGTCAGCCGGGCCCAAGTGTCGACGGCGACGAGGTCCTGGTACTTGACCACGACGTCGAGTGCGATGCCGGCGCCTTGAACGGCCTCAAGCGCGCTGTCGAATTCGACTGCGGCGGAATAGATCTTGCTCGCGTCTAATCCATTCGGGGGTACGACCTCAACGAAGGACCACGGATGGCCCTTCCGTGGCTTGGCTAGGTCGGTCTTCTCACTCAATCCGCGGATAGCGTTGGCGACCGCCTCCCGCAGCTCTGGATTGCCGCTCGCGACAAACGCTTTCGGAACCTCCAGCGGCGGAACGTCGCTGTCAGCGGCCAGTTCGGTGTTACGCGCCGAATACAACGACAGCCCGGCTGCGTTAGCAGCATGCAGTTCTCTGGCGTAGTTGGCCAGTTTGTGTCGGTTCGACTTGACGGTCTGAAGCTTGCTGTGGAGCAAGTCTGGATCGTGCGTCACATGCAGCTCGAGTGCCTGTTTGATCTGGGCCCGCACCGCCGCCGGCTTCGCCGACCTGTCGTGAATGTCGAGCGCGAGGTCACCCAATCCAACGCTTTCCAGGCGCTTCTTCACCACATCAAGGGCAGCGCGCTTCTCCGCAACGAACAGCACCCGCTGACCGGACGCCATGGCGTGCGCCAGTAGGTTGGTGATCGTCTGCGACTTGCCGGTTCCCGGAGGGCCTTCGAGCACAAAGGTCCGACCGCCGACCGCGTCCGCAACAGCCCTCAGCTGAGATGAGTCTGCCGACATCGGCACTGAGACGCCGAGCTCATCAAGGTCGACATCGGCGCTAGTGACTGCGGTGTCCGCGAAGTTTTCACTGTTACCTTCGATGAGATGCTTGACTAAACTGTTGGCCGACAGCTGATTCCACGAGTCGTCGAGGTCTTTCCACAGCGGGTACTTCGCGAACTGCAGCACCGACAGGTGGACAGTTTCTTCGATATGAAAATTGAGGTTTTGGATCGCCTCGCGGACAGCTCGGAACGTGCCGTCAAGGTCGATCCCTGAGGCGTCCAGGTTCGGGTTCGCCAGGGCTGGTATATCCAAATCCAGTGCGGTGCGGAGCTTTTCGACGAGGCAGTAGTTCGGCGTCGATATGCCGGCCTCGTCGATGGTGAGCACGTAGCGCTGACCCTTGTTCTTCGGCGTTATCGTCACCGGCACCAGGACGAGCGGCGACCGCAGCTCTTTCCCGTTGAACTGCCAGCACAGCATGCCAAACGCCAGATACAGATTGTTGGCTCCGGTCTCCTGCGTAATGGTCCTGGCCTTGTTCGCCAAGTAGCGCAGCTTCGAGGTGTACGACGCTTCGGTGATGTCGATGTATGCGCTGCGCTTGTCGGCGAGCAGGACCTGCCGGTCGCCTTCGGAAAGGTCTCGGCCATAGCGCACCCCGCGGGCCGCTGCAGCCGCACTGATGATCTCGTCCGAGCCCAACAGGCTGATAGGCATGCCCTCGTTGACCGCATCTTCAAAGTAGCCGAGGTTTGGCCCCGGGATTTCGATGCGATAGCCCGACCGGTCGGTGTAATTGATCAGTTTGTTGCGCAGGCTCAGGTCCAGCAGCGCGTTCTTCCACTGCTGAACTCGTGGCGGTACCTGCTGCACCTGTGCCGTGTGTGTGGCCCCGCCGGCCTCGTACGGTCTGATGACCTGCCCACCGATCGGCTGGTACTCAATAACCTCGATCTGGCCGTCTGGCTTGACGGTGCGACTGGGCAGCGGAAAAATGCCGGCCTGACGCGCCTGACGAATGTCCGTGACACCCATGATGTTTGAGATGTCGTCGAGCCGGCCACTTGCTTTTGGAGCGCGCCGCGCGTCGTCAAACGTCAGTGATGAATGACGGTCGGTGACCATGGTGGTCTCGACCAAGCCTATGTTCCCGAGATCGACGGTGTTGACGGCGCCGGCTGTCTCGATGGTCGACACTGTCTCCAGCGACTTCTCCTCGCGCCAGTAGCCCAGGAGGGCGTGCCCACGGAGGAGCCATATGGTCGAGTTGATTCCGGCCTGCTCCAGAACTGCCGACATCACCAGCGCGGTGTCCAAGCACGTGCCGAGGCGCCCTTTGAGGACCTCCGCCGGGGTACGGACCTTCTGGCCAACGTCGCCCCAACTAGCGGGCGGTTCGGCGTACCGGATGTCCCGTGCCTTCATGGCCTCAAAAACGGCCCGGGCGATGGCGTCGACCCGCTGGGGATCCTCGCTCTGGTAGCCGTTGAGCGCGGAGTTTCCCGTCGATGCCTTCAAGCGATCAGAGGCTTCCAGCAAGAGTGTGGCCACAGCGGCGGAGTTGGGTTGGGCATACGCCGCCATCAGCTCCATGGCAAGTTGCGGAGGTACTGCCTTCCACTGGTTGGCCGCCAGGATATTGACCGACTTAGTCGCCGCGGCCAGGATGTCACCAGCGGCGTTCTTGAGGACGGCGCGAATCTCGCCGGGTCGTTGTTCGTCGACGCTGAGCATCGATGCCGGATCGAGCTTCAGGTTGATTTCAGTGAGCACCGTCTGTTGTCCGGCGCTCAGATCGAGGTGGAGTTCTGTTGGGCCGCCGTGTGATCCGTCGGCGCTGACAATGTCGACTTCGAGGACCGCGC
This sequence comes from Mycobacterium sp. SM3041, assembly GCF_039668335.1. NCBI lineage: Bacteria > Bacillati > Actinomycetota > Actinomycetes > Mycobacteriales > Mycobacteriaceae > Mycobacterium > Mycobacterium sp. SM3041. The sequence goes on from NZ_JAYXBQ010000038.1 coordinate 98,080, forward strand.
CGTGCGCTTCTCCCCCGGTGTTGTCAACGGTGATCTGTTCGATCACCGGAATACGGCAGTGCGCCATCGCGTAGCTGAGGTCAGCGATTGCGGTGATTTGGATCGTGGCGGACTGCGGGCCCGGCTCCGGAAGCTGCGCTGCAGCCGAAATGGCGCTAGTCGGTTCCGTGGTTACGGCAGTCTGTGGCTGAGACAACGACGCTTTCAGCTCGGCCACAGCTTGAGCCTGGGTGACTGCGCCGATGGCGCGCAGCAGGAGCTCTGCTGTTTCGATTGCCCGGTGGGCTTCGGCCTGCGTGAAGGGCTCCGTGTGCGCCCAGCTGTTCCGGACGCCCTTGAGTTCCTTCGCATAGGCCTCTGCCTGGCGCGACATCTGCCCGTTGAACGGGTAGCCAAGAGTGCCAAGTCGCTCAGTCATGGCCCGCAGCATCAACGCAACGTCGGAGTTCTGGAAGTCGCGGTTGCCTGCCTTACCGGCCGCCGCGTCCTTCTGTTTGAGCGCCTGAGCCCAATCGGTGCCCGGCGGCAGAACTCGGTTGAGGACCTGCGCGACAAATGGTGCCAGGCCGCCGGCCAGAGTCTTCAGTGCCTGCCCGACAACCTGATGATGGTCGACGTTGGCCACGGTTCAGTACCCCCCACTTGCTGATCGCTGTTGTTCCCGTCGACCTCTGCTCACCGCACCACTGTGGAGAGCAAACTTGCCGGAACGCCCCAGGTATGTAACTACTCCCAAACCATCGGCGCTGTCAATTTGCTGAAATTGGCCCACGCGCTGGTATCCCCCGGTTCGAACCACGATGGCCGAGTGTCGCCTGGGCCCGTTCAGCCCAGCCCGAGCAGCTGACGTCAACATTTGCACTGAGCAACCTCCATAGTTCCTGGTCAGCACCGCCGATTTTGGCGAGCCGAACAGAATGGCAGAAGGCACCGACAAGTCGGTGGAGGTGAGCCACGAGGTGCGCACACGTCCAGCGAATCCGGCTGACGACAGCGCCAGGCCGCGGATTCGCTCACAGCATGTCAGCAGGTTCCCCTAGGCTGTGGCTGCACAAGGAGGGGGCACTAATGACTGATGGCAAAGACGTGGTGGTACCGCTGTGGATGCTCGCGACCCAGGAGACCGCTCTCCCCGCCATCCCGAGCGCCGCTGGGTTGACACCTGAGCGACTGTCCGAGCTACGCAACGCGCTGACGCTGCTCGCCGACAGTCCGATCGCGACGCTGGAACAACACTCAATGCCCAAAGATGTCGACCGCACTGGCGCCGTCGCATTGCATAGTGCCAGCCCTCTCGCTCAGCATCTTTCCCTGCTGATTTCGCAGACTTCGAAAGGCGCGCCTAAGGCGGGGGCGTCAGGCGAAGCGCTGTATCGGATGGTGGTGCCAGCGAAAGTCGCCGCGCAGATGGGCAACGGGCTGGTCCGGCCGATGGCCTCGAAGGCAGCGGCCGGCGGCATTCATGGCGCGATTGTCGGATCGAAAGGTATTACAGCCCAAGCAACGTTCGTGCCCGCTGCAGGTGGTGCCGGCGCTGCAGTTGCTGGTGCCGGCGCGCTGGCAATCGCTGCGCCTCTGGTCTTGATGGCGGTGGCCGTCGGAGTCAGTGCGCATGCGGAGCACCAACGGCAGCAGGCGATTGCACGCATTACGGAGCTGTTGGAGCATTTAGTCGAGGGGAAGCTGAACGAAGAGCGCGACGCCTTGAACGGGTGCCGTGCTGCCATAGACAAAGCGACGGCGGTTGTGCTCGACAAGGGTGAGATCGGACAGGCCATTGGGATCGGCCCCGCTGACCACACCATCGACATCGCCATCGCGACAGCTGAGCGTCGCCTCAAGAACTGGCAGAAAGCAGTCGACTCGATCGATTCCAATACGGCCGAAATATCTTATTTGACAAAGACATTCGCAGGCATTGACAAAACCGGTGGCGAGTTTCGTGCGCATTTGGAACTCGCTCACCTGGCCATCGCTCTCAAGCGGCGGGTGATCATCCTGCAGGCGGTGGAGCAGGGGCAGAAGGACGCGACAAACCCGTTCGAGCGCTTCGTCCAGTCGCTGAAGGCCGACCAACAGCGGGTCGACGAGCTCCAGGCAGGCATCTACGGCGTCTTACGCAAGCTCGGCGAGCTGCAGCTGAAGCGGCCCGGAGGCTTCACCAACACCCTGTTCAGCAAGGGCGAAGTGGACGACCTACTCAAAGCGGCTTACCGGCTGCGGGAGTTGGGTGAACGAGCTCACGCACCAAACACCAAGGCCGACATGGTTATTGATATCGCTCGCGAAGCGGATGGGTCGGTGGTCGTGTTTCCGGCGGTCGCGTCGTAGCAATGACGGGCGAGTCTTTGTCGGTGGGTAGCTATACCTTGTTGCCATGGACAAAAGAGCGGTCATTGTGTTCGACGGAGATGACACGCTCTGGGCGACCGAGGCACTTTACGAACGCTCACGTGCTCATGTTCGTGCACTGCTGCACACGTTTGGTATGGCTGCCGACTTATGGGACTCCACCGAACGCACACTCGATCTACAGCGCGTTGAGCAGCATGGATTCGCATGGTATCGCTTCCCTAGTTCGTGTGCCCTGGCGGTCTTGTCTTCGCAGGAGCACTTCAACCGGATTGCGCGGCTGGCAGCGTCATCAATGGCATTTGCGCTGGCTTGCTGCGTGTTCCTCATGCGCGCGGAAGTATCTTCCGATGCTGAGTCAGTGCTCCAGCAGCTTGGAAAGAGGTGCGAACTCGTACTTCTTACAAAAGGGCAACCGTGGGTCCAACGTCGACGACTCCGGCAGTCTCGCCTGCGGCGTTACTTCGCACGCGTCATGTTCGTGCCGTCAAAGAGCGTCGAAACGTTCGTCGCTGCCGCGGGTCCACTTCGCCAAAACGTGCAATGCGTATCCGTAGGCAACAGTTTGAGATCGGACATCGAACCCTCAATCGCCGCCGGCCTCCGTGGCATACACCTAGACGGACCCATGTGGGACTTCGAACGACGCGAGTGTTCGATCCAGTTGGATGGCGTCGTTTCAGTTCAGCGACTCGCTGAACTGCCTAACCACATCGATGAGCTCCTCAATATCGATGCCAATGTGGTGCGATGATGGGCACGTGACCGATACAGCCACGAAGCCGTCACCGAGTGTTCCTGCAAGCCTGACATTTGTTGACCTCCTATTTGCAGTCGCCGTCGGCAAGTACCTCGATGTGATCGCAGCCAAGCATCTGTCGGCCGTTGACTGGTCGCACTTATGTGTGGGCGCGATCCTGACTTTGGGAAGTTGGATCGGTTACCACAACAGCAGATTCCGGTCCGAGGAGAAGATCCGCTTCTGGAATTGGCCACTCGCCCTATTTGCCATCGACATTGCACTAGTCGTTGACTATTGGTTGATACCAGCTCGATTTATCGGAAACGACCCCGGGCGCACAATTCGAGTCGCAACTGCTGTGCCTACCACCACCGTCGTCGCCGTCAGCTTCATTCTCTACACCCTCTGGGACCTAATCGGCACAAGGTTACCTCGCGTCGGAAAGTCGCAACCAATTCGACGTATCGTGACTTATCTTTTCGCTTTTGCATCAATTGTTGTGTGGGTATCTGTCATCATCACCCAGCCCAAAGGAAATTGCATGGTCATAGCGATCGATGTGCTATTAATCGTCATGTTGTTCGCTTACCGTACGGCGAAGGATTTGGTCCGGAGGGCCAACTGAGCCTGAGCGCCATCAGGCGTCACACAACGCCGGCCAAGTTCCCGAACCCACCTCACGCGACTACCGGTTCCGATTCAGCCACCGCGGGAGGGCAATTATCGTCCTGACTTTTGTCAACTTGGTGGGCACCGATGCGGTGGATCGCTGCTGAGCCCGGGGCGATTCAAGGCGTTCCGCTGCGGTGAGCGTTTGATTGCCGGCGGCGAGGGTGATGGCGCGGTTGCAGCGGGTGGTGCGCATGAATTTCTTCATGCTCCAACGCGTTTGGAGTTCGATCCAATGCTCACTGCCAGCGCGGCGACAACGACGCTGCGATGTGTCGATCAATTCGTACAGGTGGTGGTAGATCGGGCGGGCCGCCAGATCGTGCTTGGACATTCGGAAACTCATCTCGATGTGCTAAAGCTGGTGCTAGGCACCGATTACGAATGGATCGGCAGGTCTCGAACCTGCTTTTTTGTGTTGGTCGTAGTCGAAATGTGCGCACCAAAACACACCCAAACCACAGGTCAACGGACTACCGAATCGGCGGAGCCCGCCAAGATGACAAAAGTCGGGTATCGGGGTGTCACCGTCCCCGCTCGTGCCTTCGGCAATCAAACGCACAGGCACGCTGGACTACACGGTCAGTACCCAGTCGGGGAGCAATCCAGTGAGCGCCAATGATCCGAAGACCCTGCGCCAAGGATCAACCGACAAGCTGGGGCAATCCCCATGCAGAACGCCTTACGCATGCGCCTGGAGGCAACCGCCTCGTCATGCGTGATAGCGAATGATGCGGGCTTGGACAGTCTCCGCAGCGCCAGCCGGATCGGCGAGCCGCTCACCAAGAGTCGTGACGGCAAGGTCCGGCGGCAGCGCCACCGAAAACTTGAGCCCTGAGACGGCATCTTCGTCAACGAGTGGAACGGCATTGACCTCTGCAGCCTTGATGTCTTCGCCGGTGATCCCTTCTGGCAGAACGACACTCTCGTTCTCCACCCCGCTCGATTCCAGCCCGAGTCCTGCGAGCAGTGTCGCGTTGGCCTTCAGACCAGCCCAGGTCCACAAGCGCGCACCCCCTGCACCCCGCAGATGCATCACCAGGCCGCTCTCACTGACCTCCGCAGCGCGTTCTTCACGGAGGCGCTCCATCGCTACAGGAACGCGCTTGGACAACTCGACCTCAGGCACCGCCCCAAGCAGAACTTCTCGCTTCGCCTGGCACATCTCGAACGATTGCGTTACCGCACCGGACGGCCACTTCACATCACCTTTGGTCGAGATCTCCTCGACCCACACAGTGAAGCGCTCCCAATCGACGTGTTGCACATGCCAGCCTCGCCCAGCGAGCACAAGAGGTCGCTGCTCCCGATCCGGCCTGGCCGGAATAGCCAGCGGCGAAACAAATCCGATGTCCTTTACTCCAGCGACGACCCGCAGCTCGAGATCGGCAACGAAGGTAGAGAGGAGGTCCATGAAGTGACGCTGCCCGAACTCCTTCTCCGCGCGCGGCCCGATCATCAATAACCCTGAGTCCTCGACGAGGAACTCGTGCTCGCGCAGGTAGGCGAGTACTTCCGCACCGTCGGCGATGAGCGGAAGGTCTCCCCACCACCACGGCCAGTCCGATGCGCCGAACGCCCCTTCTTGGAGCGCCAGCGCAAGAAGTTGTTGGGCAGCAAGGTGACGTGGATGTGGTGGGGCGACTACCTTCTCGACGAATCCGCGCTCCCAGAGAAGTAGCACGGCAGCTGCGTCGAGTAGCCCGTCGAGGCTGGTGGCAAGGAACAGGGTATTGCGGCTCGTGCCCAGCCGCCTGCCGGTACGGCCGAGTCGTTGCAGGAACGAAGAAACGGTGCGCGGCGCGTCGATCTGGATAACGCGATCGAGGTCGCCAATGTCGATGCCAAGCTCGAGGGTCGAAGTCGCGACAATGACCGTGTCTTTGGCCTCGGCGAAAGCACGTTCACTTTGTCGCCTCTCGTCAGCCGAGAGCGACGAGTGGGACACGAACGTCTGGACGCCGTGCTCGCGTAAGAGGAAGGCGATTTCCTCGGCGGACCGCCGTGATTCGGCGAACACCAGTCGCTTGTCGCCCCGATGCAACCGAGAAATGACCGTGGCGGCGTTGTCCATGCTGCCGACGTAGTCGATTGTGATCTCTGGGTTTACCGTCGACGGTGAGTCCTCGCGCACCACGACGACCGGTTCCCGACCTTCGGTCGAACCCTGCATCCATGCGCCAACTACTTCTGGGTTGCCGATGGTTGCGGAAAGCCCCACTCGCTGAATCCTGTGCCCAGCTATTCGTTCCACTCGCTCCAGCACGGCGAGTAAGTGCCAACCTCGGTCAGATCCAGCGAACGCGTGAAGTTCGTCGATCACGACAGCTCGAACGGAACCCAAGAAGCGCTCATGATCGACTCGCCGCGACACCAGCATGGCCTCAATGGATTCCGGGGTCGTCAGCAGAATGTCTGGCCTGTCGGCCAGCATGCCGCGACGCTCGGACTGTCCAATATCGCCATGCCACAACCCCGCGCTTCGGCCTAGCCAGGAGCAGTAGGCACTCACGCGTGGGTGAATGTTGTTCAGGAGAGCACGAAGTGGCGTGACGTAGAGGATCGTCGTACCTGACCAGTTGCCCTCGATCATCTCAGAGAGCAGAGGAAAAACAGCAGCCTCGGTCTTGCCACCGGCAGTCGGTGCGACAAGGACGCAGTCCGATCCAGACCTCACCGGATCGACCGAGGCTGCTTGTAGTGGCCTGAGCGCGGCCCAGCCCAGCGAGTTGACTATGTGGTACTCGATAGCCGGGTCGAGCCCAGTGGACGCCGACATCGGCTAGAGGTCCAACTCGATTTCGTCGACGCTTACTGCCGGAGCGCGGTTGGTGCGCGCGTGCGCCTCCCGCTCCGCCGGCGTCAGCTCGTCGGTGCTGACAGTGAGGTGGTAATCGCGGCGTGGATTGAAGTCCTCGAAGAGGTCCACGCGGTCGAGGACGTCGGACACCAACTTCTTGAGGAAGAGCCGCGGTGCGATTCCGGTTCGTCCACCCAACTCGCCGCCGACCGCGGCAGCGAGGTCCTTCAAGTAGCCGTCGTCGACGACGCTCCTGATCCGCTCAGGATTCTTAGCTCCGGCCGCGTAGATGTCTCGAACACGACTACCTAGCTCCAAGAGCGACTCTGGTGTAAAGCCGGTGAGGCGGACCTGCGTTGCGCGCGGGTTGTCGAAGCGCGCGTCGGTAGTGAAGTCAGTCTGAAGACGTTGGGCCAGTGGCGGAAGACGCTGCACGCCTTGCTGTCCGTCGAAGAAGGCGGGCGTTCCCGTGAGAAGGAGATACAGACCAGGAAATCGGCCGCCATCGATCTCGTCCATAAGCTGCCGAAGTGCGTTCAGCGACTTCTCCCGAACATCGCTTCTCATGCGTTGCAACGTCTCAACTTCATCGAAAACAATGACAAGCCCCACGTAGTCCGAATCGCGAAGAACCGTGAGGAGACCCTGAAGAAAACCGAGAGCACCGAAATGGTCGAGGTCGCCGCGCACTCCCGCGGCACGCTTCACGGAGGCCGCTACGTGAGGCTGACCACCGAGCCATGCCAATAGTCCATCTGCCTCCGCAGTGTTACCCGCAGCCTGCGCCAACCGATACTGCCGCAGCACCGCGGCGAAAGCCGGCGCCTCCTTCGAGACATCTGAGAGCCGGCGGTGGAGGAGTTCGAGTGTTTCTTCCGAACCGGTCGGCTGTCCGGCCCCGTCCTTTACGTCGTGATCAAGGATGTAGAACCAACCATCAATGACGTCTCGAAGAGCACCAGACTGAGTGGTCGAGGTAGAGAGGTTCTCGGTGATTCGCCGATACACGGTCTCCAACTTGTGCAGGGGCGTCTCCGTCTCGCTGATCTGCACTTCGGAGGTTGCAAACCCTGCGCGCTTGGCGCGCTCGGTGAGCCAGCGGGAGAAGAAGGTCTTACCGGAGCCGTACTCGCCGCGGACGGCTTTGAAGACGGCGCCTCCGCCGGAAACCGTTTGCAGCTCTTCATCGATCGCTTCCTCGAAGCGGCCCAGACCGACAGCGAGGACGTCGAGCCCTTGTTGTGGCACGGTGCCGCGGCGCAGCGCATCGATGATGTCCTTGCGACGGCGCGGGCTGATGCCGCCCGAGACGTCGGTCATCTCGCGCCTCTGACGTCGAACTGTTCGCGCAGGAGGTACTCATCGAGCCGCAGCGTGACGCCATCGGTGTCGAGCTCGACGACGCCGTACCCGTCGACATTGAATAACCGCCGAACGGCCGCAAAGACCTGTCCAAACTCGGCGGTTGGAATTCCGACGGCAGCGGCCACCGTGTCTTGGTGAGCGCGACCACCACGATCCACCAGTGCGCGCAAGAACGCCCCGGCAGTGCCGTCGTCGAGCGCACGCCGACCTGCCATCCGCTTTTGCTCGGCATACGTGGTCGATGCAAGCACCGCTTCGACAATCCCCGCGGGGGCTTTCGTCGACGTGGGCAACTCGTGGAGTTCGAACAACCCATCACGTTGACCCGACGCCTTCGTCTTCGTCGGCTGCCCGGTGGGCTTCGTCGGGGCCTCCGCGGTGGAGGCGACCGGATCGTTCCACCACAACGGCACCTGCGGCGCGGCCGGCTCCCACCCAGGTGCCCCGGCCGCCACTGCAGCAGCTTGAAACACGAGTACCGGAATCGTCAGCTCCGCGAGGCTGGCACCACCGTGGTAGCCCGCATGTCGGGGGCCGTAGTGCGCGTCATCACGCCAGAGCAACACCGCTTCGCCTCCTGGTGCGATCACCCGCGGCCCTGATACGAGCACTTCTCCATCGCCAGCAGCACCGGCCGAGGCCGGCCGCCAACGGGAATCGGCACCGCTGACGCTCAGCGCCTCGGTACCGCGCTCGACGACGTGGCCGTGATCTGACGTCAGGATAACTGCGCGCCGGGCGGAGATGGCGGCCTCCAGGAGCGCTCGCAGAGGATCGAGCGAACGCAGATCCCAATTCCACGCTGACAGGTCGTTCTTATGGGTCGCGTCATCGATTGCGTTGATCACCACTCCGACAACGGGAATGGCGCCATCCCTCACCGCGGCCATCACATCGCTAGGCAGCGACGCACCACCTTCGGACCGCAGGTCGTTCTTATGGAAAAGTTTTGCGCCGGGGAATGCCGTTGACAGCCCGCGTTTCTCGTCTTCACCGGTGCCTGAGCAGATCTCACCACAGAACAACGAAGCGCGAGAGACGTTCGTCAGCGATGGCAACGCCGCCGCCACAGCACGCCGTGCGTGCGTTGACGAGGGAACCCACTCCACAAGGCCCAACCGGGCAACTTCGGAAGCGAGCGCTGTGGCTATGGCGCTACTCATTCCATCCAGCACGATGAGAGTTGCACCGCCTTGGCGACGCCACGGATCAACGATCTCGGCGAGCAGTCGCTCCACACCGATCGCGTGTTGGTCGTCAGCCCCGTTGACTTGGTCTAGTCGCGATGCTGCGGCGCGATCACGCTGCTTGCGGCGCCCGTGCACCTTGTCGAGAAGCTGTTGATACGCAGCCGTGACAGTCGGGTCATCGGAACCATGCCACACAGCACCGGTGGCGGCGTCCACCCACGCACCGTCGTTCATCTGTCGTTGGAGATCGCTACCGAGTGATGCTGAGGAATTCTCATTGGTGGCAAGCCAGCGATGGAGGCGCACGGCCATCGCCGGTGCCTGCGAGGCATCGGCGTCGCGGTGTGCAAGGACGTGAGCTAGTGCCTGCTCGACGTTGTCACCGGAGGTCAGCGCCGACGCGAGTCCACGGACACGTGCCAGATACCCAGGATGCAGGACGGCCGATCGCTCGGTTCCCTCAGCCCAGCCGAGGTCACCGAGGAGTGCTTCTGCTTGCTGCAAGGCGACACCCAGTTCGGGAGGGTTATCCACCTCTAGGCGCAGCACGGCCGCCTTGGCCAGTTGCGCAGTGGCCTTCGCGACGTCGACAGGAACCGCCTTCCCAGCGATGAAGGCCTCGACCCGCACCCGCGCGGAAATCTGTGTCTCCGTGGGCGGAACACCGTCCTCAGGCCACAAGACGTCTAACACCAGGCCAACGGCAAGTGGGGTGACGTGCTCATTGCGCTGAGCGATCTGCAGGGCAACGGCTGCAGGATCGCCCAATTCGGTTCCAGCCCAATCGATCAAGTGCGCACGCAACGGCGCATCAATCGCGGCCCACGCAGCACGCACGTTTCGTCTCCCCAACGCCGTCAGGAGCACAACGCCATCCAGCTGAACCTCGGCACTCAGTCCGAGAACACGTGCGAGGAGAGAACCGACGGCATGGCGAGCGGTGAGCGCGGGTTCAACCGATCGCGGCCATCCACCTGGTGGCTGGTGATCGAGCAGTGCTGTTGCGGCCCAATCCAGACGCCGGAGGTCGCGACCGACCTCGATCGCCCCAGGAAACAGCCGAGGAACGGCCTGCCACTCATCTGGCAGTTCGATGACATTCTTGTACGCGCGAGCAAGAACTGCGTCGCCAAGGTCCTCCGCTGGCCGGTCGGTCAGAACGATTGCTCGCTCATCAGTTGCCAACGACGCCAGGATGTCGAGAACGGCGAGCTGAGACACACCTGGCAGTACTCGGACAACTGCGTCCCCAACCTTGACATCGCCGTGTCTCCACTCGGGACGCGCACGAAGTAAAAGGATCTGGGCATCCGACTTGACCAGGTCTGCTGCTCTCTGCTGCACCATCGCCGGCGAGATGCTGACGGTGCGGAGCCGCTCGCTCAGAACCATCGCCAGTCAATCCTCAACTTCTTGCCCTCCACCGGACGGCTGAGTTCGGCTGTCAGATTCTTGACGAGAGACTCGAGTTGCGAAACCGCCTCGACTTCGATCGTGTGTTGCTGGCTGGCGCGTGCTTCGGCTTCGCGTTGCGCCTCCTCTTGCCGACGGCGGAACTCGTCTTCCTGTTCCCGCAAGCGACGCTCGCGGTCGGCGGCTTCCTGCTCACGCCGCTTGAGTTCCTCTTCTTGCTCGCGTCGACGTTGGTCCTCTTGCTCACGACGGATTCGTTCTTGTTCTTCGTCGGCCACATGGTCGGGCTTAGGATCCTTGGGACGCTGCTCGACGAGGATCTTGGTGATCTCTCGAGCTGCTAAGACAAGGGCGGGAGCCAAATCCGCGTGCATCTGGTCGGCTTCGGCAGCGGCCCGCAACGTGGCAAGGAGAGCGGCGGACCGCTCTCCGCCCAAACTCGGAAGTTGGTTCAGGAGCTGCCAATTCGCGCCCTGAATAGCTGTCGCGACAACGGCTGCAGTGGCGAGCGATCGGGCAAGCGGCTGCAGTTCGTCCGGCAAGTCAAATTCGGCAACCACCCGAATCCGGTCGACATGGTCTGCGGCATCGCGCAAAGCCCCGATCAGATCCCGTGCACGACGCGCGGTACCAAGGCGGGGACTCACGTCCTCCAAGCCGAGCACGTCACTGTGCCCTTCAAGGGCTCCGACCAGGTCAGTCACTCCCCGGTCAAACTGCCGGACCTTCTCCATCAATTCGTCACCAAGCCGCTGTACAGCACTGCTGGACAGGTGGTGCTCACTGGCCCCTATTCCGAACAACGCTTTGACGCGGACGAGGGCGTTGGTCCAGTCCTCCGAACTTGGGAGGATTGGCTCCTGAAGGGTGATGTCGTTGGCCAATCCGCCGATCCCCGGCGAACCTGCTGATGACCCATGGCGGCGCAGTTGCCGATCAGTGAGTGCCACCCACGCCAAAATCAACAGATCCTGGGCATCGGTGGTCATGCCCGTGGGTGCGAGCGCGGTTCGGAGCGCGCCGACGGTCGGATCGCCACTGGCGAGTGCCTTCGTGAAGTCGTCATGCCAGGCAAAGCGCACCGTGTCCAGGACGTAGGTCACTTCGCTCAGGGCACCGACGCCGTAGGCATCGACCACCCGCCGCACCTTGCTCGCAGTGGTTCTGTCGACGGTGTCGATGCGTCCGCCCTGTGCCATTGCATTGCGCGCGAGGTCGAGCACGGCGCTGAACTCTGTCTTGCGGACTTCGTCAGTACGGCGATCGACAACTGGATGGGTCGGGAAACGCGCATCAAGCCCGCCTCCGAGAACTGCCACGACGGCATCGGCAAAGGAGGGCGAAGACGGTTTCTGCGGGTCGTAGTCGGGTGCGAGGGTGACGAAGGTGTTCCCTTCGGGCACTCGTTCGCCGAGGTGGTCATCAGTCGGCGCATCAATGCTGTAGGACTGGCGCAACGCCAGCACGATCTGTTCGCGCAGGGAATCTCGTTGGTTGGCGAGTTGCCTTCGGGCAGGCTCGCGGTCGTTGACCGGTAGGGATGTCGAATACTGGTCGAACCGTGCCCCGGTCAGCAGGTAGTCAAGAACGACGAGTTTGCCGATATCGTCCATGCGCGAAGCGGTCAGGAAATGTGGCAGCCACGCGATCGTGTCGCTCTCCAGACCGTCCAGCTTGAGTTGCACGAGGCGCAGCACATCATCGGACGGCGGGTGGCCCGCGTCGTCGAATGGGAAGTCGATCACCAGTTTCCAGCGTCCGCCAGTGGCGGTGAGAGCGCTATCAGGCAGCGCCCGTGCGTCACGGACGTTCCCGAATACGACATCAACCTCGCGCTTTTGGCCCCGCCACACATGAGCAAGGGAGTATTCGCTCCCCAACGTGCCAGTCGGCGAGGCACCGATCTGCTCGGCCAGCAGGCGCCGCAGCAAGCTGCGCCGGTTTTCGTGAGTGTCTTCGTTCTGTACGTGGACAAGGACCGAGTCATAGTCGACGCCCGACAGTTGCAGGGTGATGACCGGATCACCCGCTGGCGACCCGACGGTAATTTCACCGAACTCTGTCGTCCACTCGCGGGCAAGTGCGACAACCTGGATTGCTTCCTGCCCAGGAATCATCGTGACCACGGTGCCGAAGTTGAGCGCCGCCAGCTTCGAGGCGGTGAGGTCCTTCAGCGACGGTGCGCCCGGGGCGATGGCAGCGACCAAAAGCGTCTTGGCGAGCCGGTCGTCGCGCCGGAAGGGGTGGTTCCGCGGCAGTCCCTTCGCTTCCTCCTCGGTCAGGCTGTGCCGGTTCAGCAGGTAGGGATGCATCTTTCGGGTGTAGAAGGCACGCGCGGCACGAAACAGTTTCTTCATGTCGTCGGTCAGCGGCTCGGCGTCGCCAAGGACGACCACATCGAAGAGGTCGCCGACCGGGATCACGTCGCCGACGGTCAACTCGTCACGACCGCGCGACAACAACTCACTCATGATCTTCAGCGCCGTGCGCTCGCGCTGCATGATCGACGAGAGCGCGACCATGGCGTCTACCAGCGCAGGTGAGAACGGGTAGACCTGCTCGAAGTCGACGGCGGCCGAGCCGGCTTCGTCGGTGAGCAGGTATTTGAAGGCCACTGGGTTCGCGCGTACCCGAGCTACTGCCGCGGCGAGGGCGTCCCGACCGACTTCATTGGTCGGCTCGAGGAGTCGCTTGTGGACGATCTGGGGAAGGTTAGCTGCGGCGAGGGTGATCTTCTCGAAGCGGCCCTCCCACCACTGGAAGGAGTCATCGAGGGCGACCTGCTCCGCACCGACCGCCCCGCCGCCGAGGAAGTCCTTGAGGTTGCGCTGACGAGCAACAAAGGACACCAACGGAATTGGCAGTGCGCCGATGCCGGTCTCGACGAGCTTGGCGACCTTTGAGGTTTCGGTCTGGATGAACGCGGTGTCGCGCAGGTGGTTGGCCAGCCACAGCACCAGCTCATCGAGGAAGAGCACGACACCCTCGTAACCGAGGTTCTTGGCGTGCGCGGTCATGGCTTGCAGACCGTCGGTCATGTCCAGCCAGGTACCTGTGTTCTCGAAGGCTGGGAAATAGGTGCGAACGAGGTCGGCTACGACACGCTGGCGGTCGGCGTCGCCTGCTGGCTTGGTGCGTGCAGCGTCATACGTCTCAGGAGTCAACGTGGCGGCGAACGTGCCCCAGCCTGAGGAACCCGAGCCACTTGCCTCGAACCGGGCGAAGAACTGGTCGTCCCCGAGCTGCGAGCGCAACTGATCGGCGTTCTCGAACAGCGACTCCGACCGGTGCAGCACCGGCACCGGCGCATCTGGGTGGCGCTTTTTCATGGTCGCGAGGTAGCCACCGAAGAGTGCTGACTCGAAGGACTCTGCCCCGATGAGGTGGTAGTCGATCGCGAGCAGTTTGCGGTTGAGCAGGGCATCATGTTTAGCGACTTGGGCCTGGAGGCCGGGCAGCGCCTTGGCATCTGGGTTGCCGGCAAGGAGGAGATGCATGACGGCCATGTAGTGCGACTTACCGGAACCGAACGAGCCGTGGATGAAGGCACCTTTGGAGGATCCGCTCGACAGCGTGGCCTCGACCAGCGTCAGTCCCTTCTCGAACGACTCTGCGATCGACTCGGTGACCACGTAGTCGGCGAGTGTTTGAGACGCCGCTTCTTGTGCGCGGTGGATCTGTAGGACGAAGTCGTCGTCGTGGACGGCGTACGGGATGTCGATCGCGTCCCGCAAAGGCAAAGACAAGCTGGTCATCGCGACGTCTTCCGTCCACGGGTTGTGGCCGGCGGTGTCCACGCCGTCACCTGATCGCGTGTCTTCTCCATACGGGCAAGGTACTGGTCAACGACGCCTGTGATGACCGAGGCGGGGCTGGCGCCGAACTGAGGTTCGATCTCCGAGTGCCACTGCGTCAGCCAGGGTTCCAACTCCACAAGTCCTGCGACGAGCGGCTCCAGGGCCTCGTCGTCGGCACCGAGCGCCTGCTGGACAGGAATCTCGCGGGCGAGGGCGAGTGCCTGGTCTCGGTAGGACCAGCCAGCCCAGCCGAGCACCGGTGTCGCGTCTCCTTCGCGCGCCACACCGGGATATGAGATGAAACGCTCCTTCGGTACGTCGAGCTTGCCCCGTGCCTTCCAGTACGACGTCTTCCGGAAGTCGCCCTGCGAGTACTTCGGCGGCACCGGGATGGTGACCTTTTCGCCGGCGTCCTCACGCCGCTGCAGCGACCACACGCTCTGCCACGCGCGATACTTCTCAACGCCTGCAGGCTTGTAGCGGTGGGCGGCCAGGAACGGCACAGCCTCGTCGGTGACTAGGCCTCCGATGACGGCACCAAGATCCGGCTCAGCGGTGCCGGTGAGGGCGCGAGCGAGCTCTTTAAGTACCTGGTCGGTACGGAGCAGGTCAGCGAGTTCAGCCACCGACCTAGTGATCGGCCCCTGCGGATCCTGCCACAGGACCGGGTCTTCAAGCCGGTCGAGGACTGCCGCTTGCAGAGCGGCGGTGCGCTGTGCGTCCCAGGCGGTGACGGCCCAGCGGCGCTTGAATTCCGGCTTCTCCAGAAGCCGAACAGATTTGTCGGATTCCATCAGGTCAAGACGCTGCTGAACAAGTGCCTCGTAGTCGTCCGGCCAAGAGTCGGGCAGTTCAGTGATCGGGGTCGAACGGTGCCGCTCAAACCAGGCTGTCTTCTCAGAGCCATCCTCGACACGCCGAGCGAGAGCAATCTCAAATGCCCTTTGGCCCAGCGCAATTCCGTCGACGACGGAACCGGAGTACGTCAGGTCGGCATCGATCAAGCCGTACAGCCGGTAGACTTCCCAATCCAACTCTTCCTGCTCGAAGATCATCCGTGACCGGAGCCGACTCCAATCTGCTTCGGCGGTCAGCAGCGAATCGCCCAGGCTCCCGGTCGGACTGGCGAGCCAGGTCGCTGTCACAGCGGACGGCGTGGAGGCCTCGAGTTCTCGCGCCAGCTCATCAAGAATGCGCCCGCGGTCCAGCGGAAGCGTCGAAGGCAGCGGGAATTGTTGGAGTTTCGTGCCGGTGAACTCGTAGCGATCATCCCAGCCCGAGGCGCTGACACGCGCACCTTCCGAACCCACCGGGTCGCCGCCCTTCGGGTAACTGACCTGCTTGAGCCAGAAGCAGCCCGTGGAGGAGTTTAGGGCACCAAGCAGTTCCAGGTGCTGATCCTCAGTCGCACCTTCTGGCAGCTTGATCACAGGTGCTGACTTGTTGAACAGGTGCCCCCCTCGCTCCAAAGCGAAGTGATTATGCGTGGAGACGAACGCGTAGGTGATCAATAGGCCATTTGCATGCTTTCCCGGCTGGTAGATCGCGTGGTCGTACCAGCGCAAACCTCGCTGTTCTGGGGTCTTTCCGAAGTATATGGCTGAGCGAAGCAACTTCCGGAACAACCACACGTGCTGAATCGCGGTCAGCGGCGGTTCAATCGGACTGCCCGAAGCAGTCATCGACAAGAAGGCGACCGAACGAGAATCAAATTTGTAGTCGCGAACGACGTCACCTTCCACAAACGGGCGACATTGGGTTTCCATTCGTTTTCTGGTCGCCACTCGCGGGGGCATAAGAAATACATCGTCATTACCGGTGATGTCGGAAAACCCCGCTTCTTCCATTACCGACCCAAGCTTGCGAGGTGCTGCATCCTCAATGGCCTCACGTAGTTCAGCGGCGCCGCCACCGGTAAGCGACCACGGATGCGCCGATAAAACACTTCGATCGAGGTCGGCCACAGTGACAAAGTCTCCGTTGTATTCAGGACCACCGACGTGCTCCACAATCTCGGTCCACACCAGACCCTGCGAAGGGTCCGCTGGTTGGCCAGGCTCACCGCGTACACCAAGAACCGCACGCACCCGATCGGCAACAGGTCTGCGGCGGCGGCCAACGATAATCACCGTCGGGGTTCCGTGGCCGGGGATATAGGCGCCCGAGCTGTCGATAACCGTTGTGAGATCGATCGGGTTGCCGATGGCATGACCGGCGAATAGATACTCGATGAGCTTCTTACCAAACTCCCTCTTCATGAACGAATTCGACGTGATCTGCCCGACGTACCCAGCTCCTTGTGCCGGCTCACCGCGAATCGCGAGGCGGAATAGCAACTCCATGAACGGCGCGGATAGTGCGTACTTCCGGGAGGCCGAGACGTATGCGGCCCGGTACAGCGCATTGAGAGCTTTGTCCTTCGGCTGGATGTACGGCGGGTTTCCGACCACCACGTGGTACTGGCCTGGCTGAAGAATCCCGAAGTACTCGTTGAGGTCTTCGGTGTCGTAGGAGAACGCAGGCACGGCATCGTCCTCTTCGAAGTCAATCGTCTGAGCAAGGCCACCTTGGATGCCCAGCAGTGAGTCGCCGATGGCGAGGCGGAATCCCATCGCCGGCACACCAACGAGCGACCGTTCACCCGCCGCCTTCAGGCCGGCAACAGTGAGTCGGAACCGGGCAATCGCTGCGGCGAAGGGGTTGATATCCACGCCGTGAATCGACGCCATCGCTCGGCGCACCCGCTCCTTGGCGTCAAGTCCGGGTGCGGCTTCGAGCCACGCCTGGTTGAGCCGCTCGAAGGCACCGAGCAGGAAGTGCCCTGATCCACAGGCGGGGTCGATCAGCTTGAGGCCGTCGAGCCCGAACTCCGCAACCGCAGGGGTCAGCGTCTGGTCGAGGATGAACTCCTCCACGAACACCGGCGTCTGCAGCAGCGCATAGGTATCCCGGGCATGTTCCGAAAGGTCTTGGTAGAGGTCACCGAGGAATCGGGTCTCGAGGTCGGGGTCCGTGAAGTCATGGACGAGAGCGCCACCCTCATGGGTGCGCCGCCAGAATGCGATCAGCGCAGTCGCCGATTCCGGGCTGATCTCTGCCCGCCACACCGGATTGTGTTTCGGGTCGACCAATGACTGCCCCGCCGGCTGTGCGGCGAGCACGGCAAACCCCTGTTGGAGCCAGTGACGACGGTTGTGAGTCGGGTTGTCACGGAAATAGGCGGTGAGGTTCTCCTCAGCGCGCTGCACCCGGTCACCCGGTCCGGCGATCCAGCCAACGGCGATAGGCAGACCGTCGATCTTGGCGCCGACGAGAAGATCATTGTCCTCACAGAAGCGCAGGAAAGTCGTTGAGACAATCCAGGCCACGGCAGCCTGGTCGACCTCGTTGTCGCGCCAATCCACCCAATCCCAGCCGGTCCGCTTGCGGCGGAACGCTTCGGCGTACTCCTCTTTCAATCGCTCACCCCAGGAGTTCGAGGGGTCCTCGGCGCGCTGTTTCAGGTCAGCTTGGAGAAGCTTGAGCTGCGCCTTGAGGTCGGCGAGGAGGGCGGACGAGTCGATCACTTTTGTGCTCCTGAGTTACTGCGGGTGATTGTGTGCTCTGTAAGGAGCGAGAGGTCTGCGGGCAGCTCGACCCAGCCGCTAGGACCGAGCGGCACGGGCTTGCCCTCCAGCAAGGGGACGGCTTGGCTGCCCTGCTTGGCTACCAGCAGCCAGCGGGCAGCTGGGCGGGGAGTCCCGACATCGAGCAGCGTCGAAAGAAGCTCTGCCATGCCATATCTCACGAGCGGGCCAGCATTGACGATGATCAACGGCTTGTCCGCTGCGAGTCTTTCCTCCCAGGCTGGCTTCAGGGCTTGCTGGACAAGGCCGACGAGTCTCGACCAGCCCTCGCTGCCCTTCTGCTCGGCATCTGCGCCGAGAACGACCTCCCAGCTTGCTCCGCCCTGGTCGGCGAGTGCCCGCGCCGCATTCACAACAAGTGACGCCACATCAAGTATTTCGACGCCGTACCGGTTCGAAAGTTCGTGTGTTGCCTTCACGTATCGCTTGGGTGGTGTGGTCAGCGTGAGTGCACCATTACGCGAGAGCGACTCTTCCAGCTTCGTCGCGGCCTCTGCGACCACAACCGGCGCGAAGACCGTGAAACCGCTGGCGGTATGCGTCGCCGAGCGCACTTCGGAAGCTAGCTCATAGACACCGTTGCGGTTCACCACGCCAGGCAGGGCCGCGGAAACGAGTGCATCGAGTTGCTGCGAGGCAGCTGGGAGCGCCACCTCCGGGAAGCGTGCTGCCACACTGCGCCGGACGGCGGCCTCGCTGATGCGCCGGCCAGGTTTGCCGCGCAATGCGCGCTCGACGGCTTCCTTGGGGTCGAGGTCAAGTGGATACAACTCGTCGAACCCCGAGACGGCAGCCTTTGCCGAGACAGAGGCGGCCAGAGTCAAGAGCCGACGCCCTGTCAGGTCCATAAGCGGGAAAGCTCCTGCCTCGCTTACGATTTCGACCAGGGCGGTATTCGCTGTTGCGACGGGCACAACCCCGGCAGCGACAAGGTCGTCCGCTCGGCGGCCCAACTCGATTGCCGTCTCCGTCAGGATGTCGGCCGGCGCGAACTCGTGCCCTGTTTCATCAGGGTCTGCTGTCTCTCGGAGTGCGACGAGGTCGGGACGCTTCCCGATACCTCGCCGCAGTTCCAACGCTGGCTCGGGCATACGCGCATCTACCTCGTACGCTGTCCGCAGCAAGGCGGCACCTTGCCGAAGGCGATCGTCCCCGTCCAACAGAGAACCGCGCTGGGCAACCAGTGCGTTCGCGAGGGACGTCACCGCCATCACTCGGCCGTTGCGGGCAAGGAGTGTGGCCGCTTCGTCTCGCACGCCATCGATGGCAGGGCGGGCCTTCTTGCCCCACGCCGTGACTGCGTGATCCACCACATGCGCGACGCGCTCTCGGGTCATCCCAAATGATCGGGCTGTGTCTCCCGTGGAGGGCCATTCACCGGCGGCCGCGTCACCAGATAGTCCAAGGAGCCGCTCGATCACCGTCTGCTCTGCACCCTTGAGCTGGTCTACCAGTAAGGAGACGAGGCGCTCTGTGCCCATCGGCTGACCAGTGCCGATGTCCTCCGCACCGCTGAGCCGTGACCGCCAGCCGCGAATTCTTGCCTGAATTTCCTTGCGGTAGGTCTCCCCGAGGCCTCGTACCGAGTTGATCCGGGTCGGGTGGACGCCCAGCAATTGCCCGACGGTCGCCACATCGAGACGCGACACGCCGGACAACGCCCGCGCGGACAGGCCCGCGCGCTCCAAAGGGGTATCGAGCGTAGCGGCGTCGGCGAGGTCGTCGCTTCCGGCCCCGCCATCCTCCTTTGTGTCGAGAGCGGCGAACACTCCCTGCCACGCGACTGCCAACTCATCAGCGTTGCTGAATCGTGAACCGATGTCGGGGCTTAGGGCACGTTGGAAGAATGCCGTGAGCTGAGTTGCCACGGCCGGCTCGAAACTTGTGGGCTCGATGATCGGCGGGTCACTCGGGTCGGCGGGGCGTCCCGCACTCTCTCCCCACCATGGAAGCTGCCCCGTCGCCATCTCGAAGAGGGTGGTCGAGACAGCCCACAGTTCGGCTGCCCGGTCGTACTTCTGTCGCCGTCCTCGACCGAGGTAAGGATCCAGATAGCTCGGTGTGCCGGACGCGACGTTGTCAACACTCTCACTCGCGAGAGAGAAGTCGAACAGCACCAGGGACGGCCTCCTGGTGCCGGGATCTGGAGTGATGCCCAGATTCGCCGGCTTGATGTCGCGGTGAAAGACACCCTGGGATTCCAGGTAGATCATGGCTTCCAGCAATTGGCTGCCGTACTGCTCTAGCTGGCCCACCGTGGCCCGGCCCTCCTTGGAGAGTCGGGTAGCCAGTGTCTCCTTGCCAGCGTCACTGAGTAGAAGCGCGCGTCTATCTCCGACGTCGAGCGGCCCAGCGACGAGCCGCACCACCCGACGGTGATCGAGCGCTCTCAACACCTCGGCTTCGAGCCCGAGCCGGCGCCCTGCCGATTCAGTACGAGCGACTTTGAGCACGACCTCGCGGTTGGGATCCTCCGAGTCGGTGTCGTGGACTGCGAGCGCTACGCCGCTGGAACCTTCGCCACGACGAGCGGACACGATGAAGCGTTCGGCTACGGCGTCACCCTTTTGCGCGTCGACGGGGTCTTTCACCGGTGTCGGGTCCTCGACCTGGTCTCCGCGGCGAAGCTCGTCGCTCTCGCGCCGAAGAAGCTCCAACACTTCCTCAATCGTTGACAACCGCTCCGACTCGACCGCACGAGTTGCCAACGCCACGACGTCGGCGACACCGTCAGGCATGCCTGGCGACGCTGCGCGGGGATCAAGCTCGCCCGCGTCCGACAGCCGTTGTTCCAACTCCACAAAAGTTTCGGCCGGCGGCTTTCCCGTCAAAATGAGATAGGCCAGCACACCAAACCCATAGACGTCCAGCGGAATTGGAGGGAGCCCGTCGACCGAATGACGAGCCTCGGGGGCGAGCCAGATCCAGTCGTCCTGGTCGGCTACACCCATGATGTCGTCGACACCCGCACTGATAGCGGTCAGCCGGGATGCGTTCCGGGTCGAGCTGTCACGCTGAGCGAAGTACCAATCACGAATCGTGAGGTGCGGCAGGTCGTCGGCACCAGGGGTCGCCCACACACGTCGCGGCGACAACGCTCGATGGCGCAGGTGAACGTTATGAGCGGACCGCAGAATCTCGCCCAGGCGGATCACCAGAGCGATGCGGTGTTCAAGATCGAGCTCGGCTCCCTCCCCCGCGAGGTAGGCATCAAGCGGGAGTTCCTTGGCGTCGTACTCGAACACTAGAGCCGGGCCGTCATCGGTCCGCTTGAAGTCGATCGGAACTGCGATACCGCTGTGCCGCAGCCCCTGGGTGAGCTGGAACTCACGCTGCGCAAGCTGCTCGATCTGCTGGCGGTCCGCGGGCGACGCCGTCGCAGGCACGTCGTACAGGCGCAGTCGACGCTTGACATCGGGCAACGCCGGGAGGTTAACCAGCACGTCCTGCCAGTCCCGCCCCTGTGCGATCGGCTCGTCGTCGGCAACGACAAAGTCACCCACCATCCGGACCTTAGGTGTTGGTGTGAATCCCACCGCATCACAGAGCGCACGAACCTGTCTCGCCCGCTGGTAGTCGATCGGTTGCCGGAAATCCTGCGGCGGCTGGGCCAAGAAATCGGAGAACTTCAAGAGGTGGGGCGAAGACTTGACGTGGTAGCCGTCAAGGGTCAGCACTCCGATGTCGCCGGGGGTGGCGATACTGACGGTGCTGCCCTCACCATGCATGACCACGACGGCGTGGATGCGGGGTACCTGTCCCCTGGCGGATCGGTTCGGCGTGCGGTCCTGCAGTAGACCCTTCAGCCATTTCGCCTTGCGATCGGCCGCGAGTCGGGGGTTCTCGACGTTGCGCTGACGATGGTCCCAACGCTGCGCATTGCCGCGGATCGTGCCATGCCAGCCCTTGAGTTCGACGAGATACATCCCGTGAGCCGTCAGCAGGAGTACGTCGACCTCGGCCGTGCGCCCTTGGTCGTTTATGAAGGTCAGGTTTGCCCAGGCGGTAGTGATGCCATCGTCTGGGAGCAGCTCGCGGAACGCATCGAGCGCGGCAGCCTCAGCAGGGCTCGCCGGCTCACCCATCACCTTCCACAGTGGAGAGTCACGCTTCATCGCATCCTGCTTTTAGGCATGGAGGCGCGCGACCCACGCACACGTAGCAACCACAACCGCTTCACCCCGGAGACCCTATCTGTCGGGACCGACAAATAGGGTCACGTCACTCGTATGTCGTCGAATTACCGTATAGCGAAGCCCGACTCGGTCGTAGATACTTTGCGGCGTCCTTGGCGGTGTCGCAGTCGGCCATCATTCAGTTAGTGATCTCGATGCGCTCAGCGTTATCGATGTTCCCTGTCCGTTTGAGGTGGAACCCCGTCCACGGCACCGTGTGATTCAGGATGGCTCGTTCCTTAGCGGCTCACGCACTTATCAGGCAGATAGCCGAGAACGCCGATTAACATGCGGCGCGGTCAGTTCGACACCTGCACAGCGACATTGAATCTAACAACGCGCAAGCTACGCCAATTGCACGACGATGTACCGCAATCGTGCGACATGCCCCGTGACTACCGCGAAGGCGACTAGCTACCCGTGCGTTCAGGACTACGAAACTCTACAAGTCCGCTGTCCTGAAATGCGACGATGCTGAGCGACCGGGTGTGCAGTGGGGGGAGACAACCTTGAACGTCGCAACAGTGGAAGGGCCGGCGTGGTGCGCACCGGGCTTGAGCACCCGAAGTGGTGTTTACCCGCTCGCAGTCGAGCAACCCGTGCTGGCCCAGGTGAGCTTGCTAGTGCCGGGAGTTACGACGCTGACGACCATCGCCCGTTACTTCTCCTTCTACTGGGCGCTCGCAGACGTTGCCGCAACGCGCGACTTGGATGCCACTGCCAGCCGAACGCTGGTCCGAAATGCTGAGGTTGCTATGGCCTGGGCTTCCGCTGCGCAGTCACAAGCCAGCGAGACGACCGGCACTCAAAAAATGCACGGCGCTGACACAGTCAGCCGCCTACTTCAGAAAGGTAGAGGGGATGGCCTCGCCGACGTCGGGGCTGGCTCGTACTCCACCCGGTCGTGGGGCTATTGGTCCCAGTATCGAGGGTCAGCGCTCACCCTCAAGATCGCTGCGGCGGAGGGCAATGCAATCCGGCGGGGGTCGAGGTCATGTCCCGACACCATCAAGCAGATGTACGAGGCTTTGCTTTCCATGTCCGTGGCTCGCGCCCCCCGGGCCGAAGACGTCGCAGCCTACTTTGACCTGACAGTCGTGGACGACATATCGCCGGACATCGAGCCGCTCCGAGAACTGCTGTGTAGCACCAACAGCGGTGTTCACAACGCCGATGACTGGTTGCCCGCCGACCGGATGCGGCGATCAACATTGCGGATACTCGGAAGATCGGCTCAAGTGTGCCCCAACCCCAAGGGTTGGCGTTTCACACTGGCTGACGGCGTGGCATATGGAGATCACATCGACAACGACCCGGTGTTCGTGGCGGAACGACGCCAGTCCGAGGCATGGCGCGGAACGCTACTTCGACATCATTCGGTCGGAGCCTGGCGTGCGTTGTGGTCGGCACTTGTCGACGAGGTGATTTCCGCTGCCGACCCGGTCAGTCGCGAACAACTTCACGAGTGGGCCCGGAGCCAGGTCGGGAATGGCACGGTCGGCTCTTTCGTCGAAGGCCTGCCACCCGTCCAAGCGAACGGCCATCCTGCCGCGGCGGAGGAGGCAGTCGGTGAGCAGTACTCCGGGGTGAAAGCGTCAATCGGGATCCTGCTCCTTGGCGGGCTTCGCCTCGACTACCTGGACGGCGAGGTGCTTGCCTCGTTCTTAGGCGGTTCAGCTCAGCGTCGTGTCTACCTAGACCCACACTGGGTGCGGGGACAACACACTGAATACCAGTCCCGCTCGCTCGGCGACTTCGCGTGCGCACTCGTCGACGACATGCTCGCCCAATCACATCGAGTTTCACTTCGAAAAATGCGCATCGAAAACAGCGGCCAGATGATCCTGCCAACGAAACTCCATGAGCGAGAAGGGCGTTGGTTCGCCGAGAGCCGCGAAAGTGCCGGAAACATCGGGGTACGCGCATACCAATTAGGCCAGGTCTGTACGCAAGTCGGCGTGTTCACCGAGACGAACGGCGCTCCAAAGCTAACCGCCATCGGCTGTGCGCTCCTAGGACTTCCCGAATGACACACGTCCGCTTCGACTTTCAATCCCCATTGACGTTAATCCGCCAGTGGCAACAACGAGCCGACACCGCGAGGCTGCTCGAAGTACTAATCACCGGATACACCCTGGACCTTGTCTTCTTCGAGAAGCGTTGCGTGTCACTAGCTCGCGGGTTGGGCGCACGGATAACTGTGCTCGCCGATGCCCACCAGTCTGTTCACGACACCGCCGATGTGCGCCTCGCTGGAACGTCCTACCAGCATGCGAATGTAGTGTGCCGCGGAGCGTTCCATCCCAAGCTCGTGGTCCTTATCGGGGAGGACGACGTCTGGGTCGCGATCGGATCCGGAAATCCGACAACATCCGGCTGGGGCCATAACGACGAACTCTGGCTGGTTCTGAAGGCAAGTCGAAAGGCAGGCCCTGCCGCACTGTCTGCGCTCGCAGATTGGCTGCGGCACCTTCACACCCACGTCAAGATGCCCACTTGGATTGCATCCACCGTCGCCGAGATCGCAGACATGGTCACACCCGAGTTCACGGACGGTTCGGTGCCCGCACTGCGAATCCTGGGGAATCTCGATACACCGATAATCGACCAATTGCCAGCTGTCGAGGTGAACTCGCTAGCGCTCAGTGCGCCATTCTTCGACCACGCGTCAGCCGCAGTCCGTGAGCTTGTTACACGGTTCAACCCCAAGGAATTAATCGTCGGCGTACAACCGAGGTTGGGCAGCTATGACGGAGCCAGCCTCGCCGCCGTGACCGCGCACATTCCCGGGGCAATGTTTCGCGATCTTTCTGATTCTGACGGACGCGTGAGACATGGGAAGTTGGTGGAATGGACGGTCGACGGCAAGCCGACCGCGCTGATCGGAAGCCCGAACCTGAGCTATGCAGCACTCCTTTCCAGCACGGAGAGAGGCGGCAATTGCGAGCTGGCGGTGAGCTTTCCAGTCGACCAGACGCTGCTACCCGAGGGCACAAATGTAGCTGTAGAGACCATTCGGCAGCGCTCGAATCTGTCCGCGACAGAGGAGCGCCGGCAGAGCCCACCGGTAACGCTCCTCGGTGCACGCCGGGAACCAGAGGGCATCACTGTTGAGTTGATCATGGATTCGTCGGTTCGCATCGTGATTGAGACGTCGCCCAATGGTGGCCCGGGTACATGGCAGCAGTGCCATGTCGTCCGGCCCGACGACACAAGCGTCAGCGACGTTGTTGTGGAGCGGTTTCAAGCACCAGAGCAAATGGGTGCGGCAGTGCGCGCCGTAATCGACGATCCGAAGCACCCCTACACGTCCCCCGCTGTCTTCCTTACCGATACGACACGATGCCTTCCGCGACAGGTGAATTCATCTGCGCCTCGGTTGAAGCAGCAATTTGGGGATTTCTTTGGTGACGAGAAGTTGCAGAGACGCTTTGAAACCGATCTCCTTCGGCTGCTCGCCGAGAATGCGAGCCAACGCAGCCAGCCGGACATTTCTCGCCCAGCTCGTCAGCATTCTGCCCGTACATCCGGCACCGACAGATGGACTCTGTGGCTCCAAGGAACCGAAGCGACTATAGGCCCGACCTTTACCGTCTCGTTGTTCCCTTTCGCCTCTGTAACAAGAGCGCCTACTCCGTCACGGCTGCAACAGTGGGACATTGATCTCGCTGGTGGTTCGGAAGACATTGCCGAGGACGAAGATCCCCAGTCTGTCGATCCGATCGCCGATGACGAGGAGTCCGGAGGGCGGCCGCCACCAGTCGTGCCGGTCGCCATGCGACAAAAGATGCGACGCTTCGCAATCAAACTCGCCGCAAAGTCGCGGGACACTCCACGCCCCAGCCTCGAACTCCGGATGCTCGTCCTTCAACTTGTCTTGGACCTCCTCGCAGCCGGAGTGTGGGGCCCAGACGACGAGCAATGGCGAGCACCGCTGGCTGATGCGATTGCCGCGCTCCCGCCTACCGCGGACGAAGCGATACCAGATCGTGCGCTTGACTTTCTTGGTTCGCTCACTGCCGTTGGACTCGCTCTACTCGCCCAAGATGCTTCCCTACATGGCGGTCGCGAGCGAGACCTGATTTTCAAAAAGGCTTGGGAGACTGCAAGCCTGTACGCCGCCATGGCTGAGATCGAACTCAGCGAGCAGTATCTCTATCGGCCCGCCGAGGGTTACAGCCGAGTTGCGGGACTTGCAGGCGTCGAGGCGGTGATTGAGCTGGCGCAAGACTACATACACGATTCCAACGCCGCCGCTCGAACCGCCGTTGACGACGCTGTAGCTGAAAAGGGTTGGAACGTCGAGTTCGACGATGGGCTATGGCTCGTTTCAGCAGCACAAGCCAACCCGCGTTTGGTGGCCGCCAAGATCGCAACGGTGATCGGTGAGTATGAGAAGACCTGCGGTGTCTTCGTTCAGACCGACCGAGGAAAATGCGTTCTGCTCCGTCACAACACGACCCTCGCAGTTGCGGAGAACACCTGCTGGCGAGTGTCCCGCCTCCCCTCATCTTTGAGTACGCCAAGTTCGCTTCTAAGCGAAGGACCTCCACGCGGCGACACATATTCATTCGACGCCCCACCAGCACACGTGGTGAGCCTGGCTGATCAAGTGGGCGTCAGCATCGAACGCATACAAGCGCTGTTTTGACGACGAACCGACTCACGGACACTTCTCCGTATCCCGCACCACCCCAAACCTGACCGCAGTACTCGTCGTGATCGTCGCCCCCGCCGCCGGTGTCGACGTACACACGTGCCAGTTCCGGTCAATGATCTGCGCTCGTCCCTTGCCTGTCAGATCCGTCGACCCGCTGAACCACACCGCACCCTTGGTCAGCGACTGGATCGCGTCCTGAGCGCCCTGCAGATCCATCCCGACCAGATTCGGCATCGTCCACGAGGGTTCCGCAGAGACAACGGGGCTCAACGCCACAGCCACCCCGACCGTCATCGCTGCC
Source organism: Mycobacterium sp. SM3041 (assembly GCF_039668335.1). Taxonomy (NCBI): domain Bacteria; kingdom Bacillati; phylum Actinomycetota; class Actinomycetes; order Mycobacteriales; family Mycobacteriaceae; genus Mycobacterium; species Mycobacterium sp. SM3041. The sequence goes on from NZ_JAYXBQ010000038.1 coordinate 125,170, forward strand.
ACCAACAAATTCTTCATGTCTTCCTTCCAATTTGAGTGAGTCGCACATCGTCGCACCCACCACCGACAAGTTCGACCACCTACCCATACGGGCCTACTGTGGAAATAGACATCACCGTCAGGACGGACGACACGATGGCGACAGACGAGGCGGCGCACACCACGATCCCGGGCACACCAACCGGCGACCGTCAGCCCCTCGCATCGCAAAAGCCCGCGCCAACAAGCCCTTCCAGCCCGCCGCAGCGCCGCGTCGGGCCGACCAGCCGACCCATACCAACCAGGAGGCCCAACCATGGCTGATGCACAATCGCTCCAGACCGACATCTCCGGCGTTACCGCCAACGGCATGCCGCAACCCTGGCGCCGCGTCCTGGCCCGCCATCCCCGCAACATCGGCGACATCGTCGACGACCCCAACCGCGGCCCATGGAACTCCACCCACAACGGCCAGAACTACCAGGGCACCTTCGACGCCTTCGAACAGCAGGTGACCACCGCCGAGCAGATCGCCTGGGTGCACACCTTCAGCGACGGCATCACCCGCGACAGCGGTGACGTGCTCATCGAACTCATGGAGTTCGCCATCCAGTGGCGCAAGGCAAACGGACTCCCCACCACCGCGAAATGAGCTGAGCGATGACCACTTTCAGTGATATCGCCGCCAACATCTCCGGCGTTTACCACGTCCGCCACGCCGTCCTGACGTTTGCCGGCACGTGGGCCGCCCCCGGCACCGGCTATCCCTCCGACGTGGTCCGCGCCGCCGACCCCGACCTCGTCTTCGAAGTCCCCATCCAGGCCCCCTGGACGTTCGGTCCCATCCCGCCCGGCGCGCCGCTCTCCCCCAGCTACGCCGAGTCGGTGCGGATCGCGGTCACCAATGCGATCGGGTGGATCAACAACTACCCGAAGCAGACCTTCGCCCTCGGCGGCTACAGCCAGGGCGCCGAGGCCGCATCGCGGGTCCTCGCCGAGATCATGACCGGCAGCCTGCAATGGGCCCGGCCCAACCTGATCGGCGGCTACACCTTCGGCAACCCCTGGCGCCTGACCGGCCACACCTTCCCCGGCGGCACCGATCCGGGCGGCCGCGGCATCGCCGTCACCAACCTGACCGCCGCACAAATCCCCAAGGACAGCAACGGTATTGACACCTGGTGGGACTTCGCCAATCCCGGCGACCTCTACACCACCACCCCCAACAACCAGGCCGGCCGAGACATCACCGCCGTCTACAAGGCCGCCGTCCAGCTCGGCATCAGCATCAACGCCGCCGTCGCGCTGATCGCCGGCCTCACCGGCCAGGGCAGCCTCGCCCAGCAGGTGCTGGCGTTCGTCACCGACCCGATCGTGGGCGGCCCGGCGCTCGTCGAAGCCATCGACCGGGCCGTCGCCTTCTACGCGACCAACCCGCCGACCCTGCCGCACATCACCTACGAGTACGTCGACGCACTCCCCCACCAGAGCTCGGTGCAAGTCGCCACAAACCACCTCAACCAGATCGCCGCGGCCACCGCGGCGCGGATGGCCGCATAACGCGCGCTCACCCCCGATCAGGCAGTAGCGGCGGCTCCACGAGACCGCCGCCGCGACGCACCCCACAAGCCCACACCGATCCCCGCGACGGCGCCGCCGAGCCCGATGTACTTCTGCGACGGCCTCATCTCGTGATGAACACCCATGCTGCCCAACAGATCTGCCGCATCAGCACCACCCGAGGCCAGGAACCAGCCTCGCGTGTCCCGGCCCCGCAGCGCCGTCGCAGCGAGCATCCCGCCGATCAGCGCATCGCGGTAACCCATCGAGTGCAGCAGCAACCACGTGGATCCGGTCGGCTTCTCGGGGTCACCCCAGAGCCGGTTCGCCCGAGCCGGAGCGACCAGGAACGAAACCCCCGACGCGAGGCGGAGACCACCGACGACAAGCCCAACACGGTCGATCGACATGATTCGCAGCGTAGGGCGTCACGCCGCCGCATGCGGGCACGTTGGTCCGGTCGTGTCCGTCCATACCCGCGCTCAGCACCATCCCCCAGCTCCAGCGTTTCACCACGTGCCTGCGCCGCGCCGGCGACGCGGCCCGGTTGCACTGAACCGCACCGCGGCGGTGTGGGTGATAGTCGCGGCTACTTGTCGGACCGTTGCGCCAGACTCCCGGCATGAGCCGCCGTAACCGCCAGAAGCGCACCACCAAGCACCAGGACCGCCGCCGCACATCGCCCCGGCGAGAACGCCGGAGCACCGATCCCGGGTACGACCGGGCCGCCATCCTCGACCACCTCACCGCTGCCCTGTATAACTCAGCGCACTGCCCCGCCCACGACGCGGACTTCCACGCCGCCGAGCTACTGAACGAATTCCCCAGTCGGGCAAATGATCTCGACATTGCCTCCGAAGCGGCGCTGACCGACGCGATCGGCGTCGCGTGGCGAGTGGGGTGGTCACCCAACGATCTGCACGAGTTCGCCCGCCGCCGCCTCGACACGTCAGCAGCCGGCTATCTCGCCGAGGCCGTCGTTCGCGAGTCCCGGCAGTATCCCGTCTCCACCCTGCATCCCCGATGGCGCGCCGAACTCGCCGCGTTGCCCGCGACAGTCGTGCCCGGCGCTTGGCAGCTACGGGACTGGGCGGACAGGAACGCCATCGACCATCACGCGGCGTTGACCGTCATGCTCAAGGTGCTGCGGTTCCTGGGAACCCTCCCGAAACTCCAACCGTTGCTGCCGTTGCCCGGCGAGCACCAGCATGGCGCGATCGAGCCGAACACGGCCGACGCCAAAGCGCTCAGCCGGGTGCGCGCGCTGCTGGCCAAGGCTGAGGCCACCAACTTTCCCGAAGAAGCCGAAACCCTGTCGGCCAAGGCGCAAGAACTGATGAGCAGATACTCGCTGCACCACGCGATCCGCGACCACGAGCGCGGTCGCGCAGCCGAGGCGACCGCTCGCCGAATCTGGATCGACAATCCCTACGTCATCGCCAAGTCGGCATTGGTGCAGGCCGTGGCTACGGCCAACCGGTGTCGCATCGTGTGCGCGGAGAAGGTCGGATTCGTCGCCGTCATCGGTGCCGACTGCGACCTGGAATTCGTTGAGCTGCTTTCGACTTCGCTCTTGGTCCAGGCCAACCGTGCGATGCTGGCGGTGGGCCGCACAACCACCGGCGCGCAGGCCCGGACCCGCTCGTTCCGCCAGTCATTTCTCCTCTCGTACGCCGCACGCATCGGTGAACGCCTCACCGCCACCTCGACGACGGCGGCCACCGAACTGGACCTCGACAGGCTCCTTCCGGTGCTGGCAGCGCGCAGCCAGGCAACCGATGACCTCACCGACCGGCTCTTCCCATCGACGATCCCCCGCGTGATGTCGGCATCCGACGGCGCCGGATGGTCAGCCGGGCGTATCGCCGCCGACCTTGCCCAGCTGGATGTGCGCCGCCCGATCGCGGGGTGAGCAGCGCTCGGCCCAACGGGTATCCCTACCAAGGACTCTTCGCGTAATCCTTCAAGAAGCACCCGTAGAGATCCTCGCCCAATTCCCCGCGCACAATCGGGTCATACACGCGCGCAGCACCATCCACGAGATCCAGCGGTGCGTGGAAGCCTTCCTCGGCGAGCCGCAGCTTGGTGGGGTGCGGGCGTTCGTCGGTGATCCACCCGGTGTCGACGGCGGTCATGAGAATGCCGTCCTGCTCCAGCATCTCTCCCGCGCTCGTGCGGGTCAGCATGTTCAGCGCAGCCTTGGCCATGTTGGTGTGCGGATGCCCGGGTCCCTTGTAGCCGCGGCTGAACTGGCCCTCCATCGCGGACACGTTCACCACGTACTTGCGCCGCGCGGGCGAGGCGGCGAGAGCCGGGCGCAGCCGGCTGACCAGAATGAACGGCGCCGTCTGGTTGCACAGCTGCACCTCGAGCAGCTCCATCGCGTCGACCTCGTGCACCCGTTGAGTCCAGCTGTTGACGGACGCGGTGTCAGGCAGCAGCCCGCCCGCGTCGATCGCGAGGCCGGCGGCAATCCGCTCCGGTGACGCGCTACGGGCTTGCAGCGCAAGCGATGTCAGGGCGTGTGGGGCGGGGTGCTCGCCGAGACTCCCAGCCAGGGCATGCGGATGCGCGTCGCTGACGTGGTCGAAGGTGATGACGTCCACCAGCTCGGGTGGCGGCGTGCGCTCGGCCTCCACCAGCGCGGCGTACGAGCCCGGCGGGCGACGCACTGTCTGCGCCGCATTGTTGATCAGAATGTCCAGCGGCCCCTGCGCGGCCACCTCGTCGGCCAACGCGACCACCTGGGCCGGGTCACGCAGGTCGATCCCCACCACCCGCAGCCGGTGCAACCAGTCGGCGCTGTCCTCCATCGCGGCGAAGCGGCGCACCGCGTCGTTGGGGAACCGGGTGGTGATCGTGGTGTGTGCGCCGTCGCGCAGCAGACGCAGCGCGATGTACATGCCGATCTTGGCGCGCCCACCCGTGAGCAGCGCGGTACGCCCGGTCAGGTCGGTGCGGGCGTCCCGCTTGGCCCGGTTGAAGGCGGCGCATTCGGGACACAGCTGGTGGTAGAAGGCATCGACCACCGTGAAGTGGTTCTTGCAGATGTAGCAGTGCTGGGATCGCAGCAGCGTCCCTGCGGTGGCGCCGACCGCGGTGGACACCAGTGGTAATCCCTGCGTTTCGTCGTCGATCCGTCCCGGCGCGCCCGTGGCGGTCGCGGCGATGACGGCGCGATCAGCGGCCGCCACCCGGTCGCGTGCGGCGGCGCGGCGCTCCTTCTTCAATTCCTTGAACATCTTGGCGGTGGCCTGGCGTACGGCAATGGCGTCGGGATGCTCGGGCGGCAGCGCGCTCACCTCAGACAGCACCTTCAGGCAGGTGCTGAGCTGGTCAGGATCGATCGCGGTCACCGTGGAAGGGTACGGGGACGGGGCCGCAGCAGGCCAATTAGCGAACCGGCTGGCCCGATCCGTCGACCG
>NZ_JAYXBQ010000039.1:0-49460 GCF_039668335.1 Mycobacterium sp. SM3041
CGCGTCTTTGATGTGCGGTGGGCTTGATCGCCGTCGTCGTTTGGAGACTGAGATTGCGGCACTGTCGATTGCCACCAGAACAGGAGGCAGGCTTAGCTGCGAAATTGCGCATCAGTGCTACTACGCGATGCCAAATACATCGGTAGATCGCGGTCCCATTGTTGCGGAAAACTGACGCACGACGATGAGTCTCGCTATGCAAAGGTTTGAGGCAACTATTGCCGTGGTCAGCTTGGGCACTCTGTGCCCAGTCGGCGCCGCGCACCGAGCGGTGAAATTTCGGCGCACGCAGGCCGGTATCGACGTTCATGTAACGGATCCTGACTCGGAAACCAGGCGAGCGTGGGCACTTCTTGCTGGAGCGTCAGCTGGTTGGTCTGAAGTCCAGCCTGGCGGTGTCAGTCGAACGGCATGTGACGAGGCCGAGATTCAGCCGCCGCTGACGACAAAATATCATATCTGTCTAGATATTGACATTTACATCCAATATGTAAAAACTGGTGGCGAGTGCGGTCAAGGTACGCCGTGACTGGGAGGAGCTGTTGTGAACCCGCTTGTTGAGCCTGTGATTGAAGCCAGAAGGAGTCTGTCGTCCGTCCTGCTTGCGCCAGCGCCGAGTGTCGTCGACGAGAGTTGGCGTCGATGGAGCCGAGGCTGGCCGGTCTGTGAACTCGCTGTTGTGCCACCCGGAAGTGGCTTGAAACCGGTGCTCGGCGATCCAGGCCTGCCTCTTGTCGGTCATACGCTCGACTACATCCGATTCGGATCGGATTTCAGCCGAGAGCGCTACGACCGTCTGGGTTCTGTGTCGTGGATGGGCGCGTTCGGCACCAAGTTGGTCGTCATCGCCGGTCCGGAGGCCACCCGGCAGGCCTTCACGAGCGAAGCCAAGGCATTTTCTCAGGATGGCTGGTCCTTTTTGATCGACTCCTTCTTTCATCGCGGTTTGATGCTCATGAGCTTTGATGAGCACTTGATGCACCGGCGCATCATGCAGGAGGCGTTTACGCGTCCGCGCCTGACCGGATATGTCGAGCAAATGACCCCACGCGTTCGCTCAGCAGTACCCGCGTGGCCGACGGGCTCGTCGGCTCGAATCTATCCACTGCTGAAGGAACTCACCCTCGATGTAGCCACCGACGTTTTCATGGGTGGCCGCGGCAAGGAGGAGAGTGATGCTGTCAACAAGGCGTTCGTCGCTGCGGTGCGTGCAGCGAGCTCCCTTGTGCGTGTTCCGCTTCCGGGAACTAGATTCCGCGCCGGCGTGCGAGGCCGGCGCGTCTTGGAGGATTACTTTTTCAGGCATCTGCCGGCCGCGCGAGCCGGTGAAACGGACGATCTGTTCGCTGCTCTTTGTCAAGCCACCACCGAAGACGGGGAGCGGTTCTCCGACGAGGATGTGGTGAGTCACATGATCTTCTTGATGATGGCGGCTCACGACACATCGACGATCACCACTACTGCGGTCGCCTATTTCCTCGCCAAGAATCCGGTGTGGCAGGAGGCAGCGGCGGCGGAAGCCGAGTCCGTCGGTGACGGGTTACCAGACATCGAGGCCCTAGAGAAGATGGCGGTTATCGATCTCGTGATCAAGGAAGCGCTCAGATTGGTTGCGCCTGTTCCGTTGGTGATGCGCAAGACGGTTCGCGATGTAGCCATCGACGGATATCACATCCCAGTGGGCACCGTTTGTGCCATTACAGCTGCGGTGAATCACTTCGATCGAACGATCTGGAGTGATCCTGAGCGGTTCGATCCTTCACGTTTTGACGAGCCTCGGCGCGAAGATCAACACCACCGGTTCGCTTGGGTACCTTTCGGGGGAGGAGCGCATAAGTGTATCGGCATGCAATTCGGAACTCTTGAGGTCAAAGCGATCCTGCACCGGATGCTGCGGTCGTTCATCTGGACGGTTCCGGAGAACTATCAGATCCGGTGGGACAACACCTCGCTTCCTGTTCCGGTGGACGGACTTCCGTTGGAGATGCGACGCCGATGACTGACGATTACAGGCGTTATCTCGAAACCACGGAATTTCTAGATTGGCAACATGATGCGGTACGTGACTTCGTGTCGTCGGCGATCCGGGGCGCCTCTGACGACATTACGAAAGCGATATGCATCTTTACCGCGGTCCGTGACTCCATTTGGTATGACCCCTACACAGTCACCGATAACCGGGACGCGTATCGCGCCAGTACTGTCGCGACATCAGGACGCGCCTACTGCGTCCCGAAGGCCGTGCTGTTGACGGCAGCGTGCCGAGCGGCTGGAATTCCGGCGCGGCTGGGGTTCGCCGACGTTCGAAACCACCTCCAAACCAAGACATTGCGTGAGCGGATGGGTGGTACAGACGTCTTTGTCTATCACGGTTACAGTCTCATGTTTCTCAACGGTGCCTGGGTAAAGGCCACTCCGGCGTTCAATCGTGAGTTGTGCGCGCGTTTCGGTGTCTCGCCGATCGATTTCGATGGTCGTAGCGATGCACTGCTACATGGGTTTACGGGTGACGGCACCCAGCACATGGAGTATCTGTGCGATCGAGGAGCATACGACGATCTACCCCTAGCGGACATCCTGCAAGCACTGAAATCGCATTACGGCAGTTTCATCGACCAGCCGAACAGCAGTCCCGACCTCTTCGCCTGAAAGGGCACTACACGATGCAAAGCACTATGCAAGATGTTCCCCTCACGGTCTCGGCAATCGTTCAGCATGCGGCAGCCATACACGGTGATAGCGAGGTCATCACTCAAACCGGAGCTGGTTATCGTAGGACTTCCTATCGCGAGATGCTGCCGCGAGTAGCTCAACTCGCCAACGCACTGCGCAGCCTTGGCGTCACTGCAGATCAACGCGTGGCCACCTTCCAATGGAGCAACCAGGAACATTTGGAGGCCTACTGTGCGGTTCCCTCCATGGGTGCGGTCCTGCATACCTTGAACCTTCGTTTGGCCCCAGATCAACTCGCGTACATCGCCAATCATGCGAACGACCAGATTGTGATAGTCGACGCGTCGGTCGCGCCGTTGCTGGCTGCCGTGCTCCCTGCGATGACGTCGGTGCACACCGTCATCGTCACAGGACAGGGCGACCTTGCCCCGTTGCAGGGAAGCGGAAAAACAGTTCTGTGTTACGAGGAAGTGCTTGCCGGCCAGGAAGAGTCATTTGAGTGGCCGGTTCTCGACGAGTTGTCTGCCGCGGCCATGTGTTACACCAGCGGCACCACGGGAGATCCCAAAGGCGTCGTCTATAGTCATCGTTCCACCTACCTGCACTCCCTGACCGCGTGCACAGCTAATGCGTTGTCGATCAGCGAGGCCGACCGTCTGTTGGCCATCGTTCCAATGTTTCACGCCAATGCGTGGGGGCTTGTCTATGCAGCGTTGATGTCCGGTGCGGATCTGGTGCTGCCTGACCGGTATCTCCAAGCCGAACCATTGGTATCGCTCATCGAAAACACCGGGCCGACCGTCGCTGGTGCGGTTCCGACGATCTGGAATGATGTCGACCGATATCTGGATTCGCATCCTGGGCGGGATATTTCTTCGCTACGTTTGGTCGCTTGCGGCGGATCGGCTGTTCCGATTTCGCTGATTCGTGGGTTTGAAGAAAAGTACAACGTGCCCATCGTGCAGGCATGGGGTATGACCGAAACGTCTCCGCTGGCTACCGTTGCACGTCCGAGTCGCGACGCTGACGAGACGAGACGATGGGAGATGCGGGCCAGTCAAGGTCGGCCGATCTGCGGTGTCGAAATCCGTCTGCGGGACGACGACGGTAAAGACGTGCCGTGGGACGGACAATCCGTTGGGGAGATTCAGGCGCGTGGGCCTTGGATAACCGGCTCATATTTCGGTGATTTCGACTCGGACAAATTTGACGAAGGATGGTTGCGTACCGGTGACGTCGGCCGCATCGATCCGGACGGATGCCTGACCCTGACGGACCGCTCAAAGGACGTGATCAAATCTGGCGGGGAATGGATCTCGTCGGTAGAACTGGAAAACGCGCTTATCGGTCATCCCTCAATCTACGAAGCAGCGGTCATCGGAGTTCCTGACGAAAAATGGCAGGAGAGGCCCTTGGCTCTTGTGGTAGTTCACCCAGGCTCTGAGGTGAACATTGACCAACTTCAGGTCTTTATCTCGCAGAAGGTTGCAAAGTGGTGGATTCCGGAGCGATGGTGTTTCGTTGCTGACATTCCACGTACAAGTGTTGGAAAGTATGACAAAAAAGCAATCCGTGCGAAACATGCGTCTGGACATTACAAAGTTAAGTACGTTTGATTCCCCTGAATATTTGCAGACTCGAGTTGTTGAAAGGAAATTGTGTCCACCTCAATGTCCCCATGGATGAATGCCGAATTGGTAGAGCTTCGCGACCTCGCAGCGAAGTTCTTGTCGGCCGAATTAGCGCCGCATGCGCAGCGCTTTGCCGACCAGCACCACGTCGACCGAGAACTGTGGAACCGGGCGGGTGAGCTGGGCTTGCTCTGCATGTCTATACCTGAGGAATACGGCGGAGGCGGTGGCACGTTCGCACACGAAGCGGTCGTGCTCGAAGAGCAGGCCCGCATCGGTGACAGTTCGTGGGGCGCTGGGCTGCACAGCGGAATCGTCGCGCACTACATCCTGCAGTACGCGACTGAAGAGCTGCGACGAGAATGGTTGCCTAAGATGGCATCCGGCGAACTCGTTGGAGCTATAGCAATGACTGAACCAGGTACCGGCTCGGATTTGCAAAGTGTCAAAACCAAAGCTGTACTGGCCGGAGACGAGTACGTCATCTCGGGCTCAAAGACCTTTATCACCAACGGCCAGCAAGCCGATCTGATAATTGTCGTTGCCAAAACCGACTCCAGTAAGGGCGCGGCCGGAATATCTCTCTTCGTAGTCGAAGCTGACCGGGCGGGGTTCCGGCGTGGCAAGGTTCTCGACAAGATCGGCCAACGCGGTCAGGACACGTCTGAGTTGTTCTTCGACGAAGTGAGGGTTCCGCGCTCGCATCTATTGGGCCAGACCGAGGGTCAGGGCTTCATTCAGCTCATGAACCAGTTGCCCCAAGAACGACTTATCGTCGCGGTGGGTGCAGTCGCGGCGATGGAGCTTGCCCTGGAGCAGACGCTTAACTACACGCGTGAGCGCGAGGCGTTTGGTCGGCCGGTCTTTGGCTTCCAGAACACCAAGTTCATTCTGGCTGAAGCCGCGACCGAAACGCGCATCGCAAGAGTGTTCCTCGACTACTGCATCGACCTGCACCTTGCGGGTCAACTCGACGTGCAGACCGTGGCTATGGCGAAGTGGTGGACCACGGAACGGGCTATGAAGGTCCTTGATGACTGTATGCAGCTGCACGGCGGATATGGCTACATGACTGAGTACCCCATCTCGAGATTGTGGGTGGATCAGCGCGTGCAAAAAATCTATGCCGGCACGAACGAGGTTATGAAGGAAATCATCTCTCGATCGCTGTGATCGACCGATCATTGACTTTTCTAAACAAATCTAGGAGTTCGAATGGCAACGGTGATTCTGCCCTATCGACATGAAGTTGCGGGCCATTGTGGTTCGGGTGCGTTACGTGACTTGACTGAGTGGGCGGGTATTCGTTTCGCCGGACACGTACCGGATGAAGGATTGGTTTTTGTGCTTGGCGGCGCATTGGACTTCTCCTACATCCGATCAGCGAAACTTCAACCGCCGGTCTATCTCGTTGGGCGTAGCGCCGATCTTGAAGACGAATACTTGAACCGATTGGGTGCACAGTTTGAGACTCGCGCGACCGATGACGCTGACCTTGGATGGAAATGGGTTACCGAGCAGCTCGACGCGGGCACGCCAGTCATGGTGTGGACGGACATCGCCGAATTGCCTTATCTGCGCGCGCGGCTGAACATGAGTCGGCACGACGTCGTGGTCGTCGGATATGATGATGCCCAAGAAGTCGCTTATGTCGTAGATAATGATCGCGATACTGTCCAGGCTGTTCCGTATGCAAATTTACGGCGCGCCCGTGCTTCGACTGGATTTCCAGTCCCGACCCGCAATACGACTTACATAGTCGAGTGGCCAGAGTCGGCACCCGACCTCAGGGTAGCTGCGTGCTCGGCGTTTCTTCGTAGCGCTGAAGCCATGGAAGGTGCCTACATTGGCGCACCCATTGCGTCGCTTTCCAGTTCCGAAATGCAGGTGAGCGGACTGGCTGGAATTTCGTCTTTCGTTGAGGATTTGAACCGGTGGCCGGACCTTTTCGATGATGATTGCCTCGAAGCGGCGTTGTTTGCGCTAAGCGCCCTTATTCAAAAGGCTGGAACGGGAGGCGGCCTGTTCCGGAGCCTCCAGGCGCAGGGTTGTCAAAAAGTAGCCGAACTACTCGATTTCGAACCTGCACAAGAAGCTGCCGACGCTGCTGCGGCCGCATCCCGACTTTGGACGGGCTTGGCGTCGATCGCTTATGACCCGGAGGCCGACCCCCGCCGTAGGGCCGCAGATGCTGCTTCTCTGGCGGCGCAGCTGCCGAGTGCCGAATGGGAGTTGGCGACCGCGCTGAGGGCTGCGGGAAATTCGCTTCGTGGACGACGAATCACGAGCGGATAAGGCTGCGGCAAATATGGTCGCGCGAAGATTCCCGGAACAACCATGTGGTCAATATGTCAATAGATGGAGGAAAGCAATGTCCGTTTTTGGTGATGAGGATGAGGTCTACCGCTACTTGGGTGGAATTTTCCGGCGAGGTTTAGAAAACGCAGAGCTTGCGACAAAGCTTGCTCGGTCCGGCGTGGTATTGCGCATTCACTACACCGATCCTGATGCGATAGTAACCGTGGACATGCCAAACAAATTGATCGAGACTGGCGCCGCCAGCGCCGCTACGCCGAACGTCGAACTATTTATGACTGCCGACACTGGCAATAGGTTTTGGCTGGGCAAGGTAAATCTGACGGTGGCCATGGCTAAAGGGAATGTCAGGGCCAAAGGCCCTGTAGCCAAGTTGGTGAGACTAATACCGCAGGCCAAGAATCTCTTTCCAGAGTACCGTGCAATGCTGGAAGCGGAGAAACGCCAAGATCTTTTAAGTGCTTGATGTGGCAAGTCAATCGGCGCTGTCGTAGCTTCAACCGTATTCTTCGTTGAGATTCCCCGTGGTCGCGGTCGCATAGTAACCTCGCTTTGGGGTAGTGCTCAACGCTAAATTAGGTATTTACTAAACATTGTTGCCACCGAAAGGACATATTCAACGTGAAGACACGTGCTGCGGTATTGTGGGGTCTGGGTCAGAAATGGGAAGTCGAAGAGATTGACCTCGACCCTCCGGGTGCTGGCGAGGTACTTGTACGCCTTGCGGCCACGGGGCTGTGCCATTCTGATGAGCATCTCGTAACCGGTGATCTGCCAATCCCGCTGCCGGTTGTCGGTGGCCACGAAGGTGCCGGCACAGTTATTGAGTGTGGCGTGGGCGTTGATGAGTTCGCCGAAGGCGATTCCGTTATCTTGACTTTCCTGCCCTCGTGCGGTCGGTGTTCCTACTGTGCCCGCGGTATGGGGAATCTCTGCGAACTCGGAGCCGCGCTGATGATGGGGCCGCAACTCGATGGCACCTACCGGTTCCATGCTCGAGGCGAAGATGTCGGACAAATGTGCTTGCTGGGGACGTTTTCCGAGTATACCGTGGTGCCGAAATCGTCACTGGTAAAAATAGACGGTGGAATTCCCCTCGACAAGGCAGCATTGATCGGTTGCGGCGTTACGACCGGCTATGGTTCGGCTGTACGGACCGGAGAGGTGCGCGCCGGCGACACTGTTGTGGTCGTTGGTGCAGGCGGTATCGGAATGAATGCGATTCAGGGTGCGCGCATCGCTGGAGCGCTCACGATCGTGGCCGTCGATCCCGTGGAATTTAAGCGGCAGCAGGCCCGGGATTTCGGCGCGACACACACCGCAGCTTCAATGGACGAAGCGTGGTCAGTCGTTAGTGACGTCACGTTCGGCAAATTGGCCGATGTATGTATTCTCACCACGGACATCGCCGAAGTGTCCTACACGGGCGAGGCGCTCGCTTTGGTTGGAAAGCGCGGGCGCGTTGTGGTTACGGCCATCGGGCACCCTGACGACACGTCGATAACTGGATCCCTGCTTGAGATCACGCTCTACGAGAAGCAAATTCGTGGTGCGCTCTATGGTTCGTCAAACGCGCCCCACGATATTCCGCAGTTGGTCGAACTTTATGCCGCCGGGCAGCTGAAGCTTGATGAGTTGATTACCCAGGAATACTCATTGGATCAAATTAACGATGGGTACGATGACATGCGATCCGGAAGAAATATTCGCGGACTCATCCGATTTTGACATTTGACCGCACGGGATTGGGTCACGTCGTTGCCGCTACGGATTTTCATGCAGGGGCTTGGTCTCGGGCTCGGTGAAGGTCGCCACGACTGGCCTGGTGAAGCCGCAGCGGGTAAATACTCACGCGCCGCGTAGCTTCGCCAGGTGCAGACGCGCATCAAACTCCGCGATCAAGAAGCCGAGTTGACTCACTGCGCAGTCAGTTACCTGTCCCGCGACGTCAACCCACAATGATGAACCCGCTACTCCTCGAGCTTTCCGATGACAGCGTTCCCGACATGGTGGCCTGCCGGGTTTTTGGATCTCCACTCAAGCGTTCTATACGAGGCGCAGAGAAACTTGTTTCGCAGCGCGATTGGGATGATGTAAATCTGATCAACGCAGGCCGTGAGATCCACGCCCACGGCCCCACCTTCGGACAATGATTTATCGCTGACGAGTTGCCCAGGTGCGGGATCAGCGCCGGCGAGAGCCGTGTCGCTCTACTGTGCTCGAAGGAGCGTATCTTGTTGTCCTCGTCAAGATTCGTGGGTTGAATCGTCGATCAGGTCCGTAAGTTCATGGCGGCCTCGTGCAGCGTCAGTTCGATGCTCAGTCCCCAAATCCATTGTGGTTGGCCAACCTCACAGAGCGCCGCACCACGAACGCCAGCTCTATCTGTGTATTCCATAAAAGAGGTTCTTTCCAAACGGATCGTGGGCTATCGATCGAAGCGCGCAAGAAGTCCACGCTCGGGTTGGCCGCACTCGATTGTTCATCGGGGCAGAGGCAGCGATTCCGCCGATCCGTTAAAGCATTGTTATGCAAACAATTACGCCGATCGCGGTGCTCAGTGCGCGGGTCGCCTGCGGAGAAACGCGCCTCGCATTGACCCAGCCTCCCGGCGATTCGACGCCACCGTGTCACGTGTTGAACAGCAAACCCGACCCCGGTTGGCGCGCCACTACGTTAAGTTCCATTTCGCCCCGGGGATTCGTACAAATCCGTCCTGAGAATTGTTGTTGGCAAGCGTCTTTCGTCGTGAGGCCGGATGTCCGTGCCACGCGCCGATAGACCCCGAGAACGCCGGGTCATAGCCGTCCGCCCCCATGCAATCACGCCGCTTTTAACCCTGTCCGTTGTGGTCGGCAGCGCGCATGCTCGTATACATGTCCCGACCAAGACACATGCACCTCGCCGGCTTCTTCTCCGCGGGAAACGTCACCCACGCTCACGGCGCCTGGCGGCACGTCGGCGCAACGAACGAGTTTCTTAGCGGGCGGTACTACAAGGAGATCGCCAGGACGCTCGAACGCGGGAAGTTCGATCTGCTGTTCCTGCCCGACGCTCTCGCGATCGAAGACAGCTACGGGCACAATCTTGAAACCGGCGTCGGACTGGGCGGCCAGGGCGCTATTGCGTTGGAGCCGACCAGCGTTGTAGCGACGATGGCCGCCGCGACCGACAAGCTCGGACTCGGGGCGACCGTATCGACCACCTACTACGCGCCGTATCACGTTGCACGAGTGTTCGCGACGCTGGACAACCTCTCCGACGGACGAGTCTCGTGGAACGTGGTCACCTCCCTCAACGACTCCGAAGCCCGCAACTTCGGTGTTGACGAACACCTCGAACACGACCAGCGGTACGACCGCGCCGACGAGTTCCTGGAGGCGGTGAAGAAGCTGTGGGCGTCCTGGTCAGACGACGCGCTGTTATTGAACAAGGCGGGCGGCCAGTTCGCGGACCCGAAGCGGGTGCGTTACGCCGACCACCGGGGCACGTGGCTGTCGGTGCGCGGTCCGCTGCAAGTGCCCAGATCCCGGCAAGGTGAGCCCGTGATTCTGCAAGCCGGTTTGTCACCGCGTGGACGTCGCTTCGCCGGCCGCTGGGCGGAGGCGGTGTTCAGCATTTCGCCCAACGTCGACGTCATGCGCGCGACGTATGCGGACATCAAGTCCAACGTCGCCCTAGCCGGACGTGACCCTGACCAGACAAAGGTCTTCACCGCGGTGATGCCCATTCTGGGCGAGACCGAGGCCATCGCCAACGATCGACTCGAATACGTGAACTCGCTGGTACACCCTGAAGTGGGGTTGTCGACGCTGTCGAGCCACAGCGGCGTCGACCTGTCCGCGTACCCGTTGGATACCAAATACTCCGATATCGTCGGCGATCTGGGCGACCGTCACGTCCCCACCATGTTGCAGATGTTCTCCGCTGTCGCCGGCGGTGCGGATCTGACGCTCGCCGAGCTCGGCCGCCGCTACGGTACGAACGTCGGGTTCGTTCCCCAGTGGGCGGGAACGGCCGAGCAGATCGCCGACCTGCTGGTCGACCACTTCGAGGCGGGCGCGGCCGACGGTTTCATCATCTCCGCCGCTCATCTTCCCGGCAGTTACGACGAGTTCGTGGACCAGGTGGTGCCACTCCTTCAGGAACGCGGGGTGTTCCGCGCCGATTACGAGGGAACGACGCTTCGGGAGCACTTGGGCCTCGATGTACCCGACGCGGAGGCGGTCGCATGACGACGGGCGTCGAGCGCGATGTTCTCGCGTACAGCAATTGCCCCGTGCCGAACGCGCTCCTGACCGCTCTGGAATCCGGTCGCCTGACACGGGAAGGCATCTCACTCGAAGTGCTCACCGGCAGCCAGGGTGATCTGCACTTCACCTACGACCACCCGCAGTACACCCGCTTCGGTGGCGAAATCCCACCGCTGGTCAGCGAGGGACTGCGGGCACCGGGCCGAACACGCCTTCTCGGTATCACCAGATTCGTTGGACGACAGGGCTTCTACGTGGCCGCGGGTAGCCAGGTAACCGATGCTGCCGGGCTTGCCGGCCGACGCGTCGGCGTCTCGTCAGCGGCGGTCCGCATCCTGCGACGGGAACTGGGTGATTACCGGCGACTCGATCCATGGAACCAGACCCTGACCGCTCTCGGCACATGGGAAGCTCGCGGCCTCCTTGCAACGCTGAGTCGCGGTGGCCTCGAACTCGGCGACGTCGAACTCGTCGCCATCGAAACACCGGGGGTCGACCTGCCGCCGGATCAACTTCACTCATCGTCGAGTATCAAGGGTGCGGACCTGTTCCCCGCCGTCGCTTCGCATCAGTCCTCCATCTTGGCGTCCGGCACGGTAGACGCACTCTTCAGCTGGTTGCCGTGGGCAGCGGAACTGGAGGATCTCAGCGGCGCACGGATCGTCTCGGACCTCAGCGACGACGACCGCAACATCTACGCCAGCGTGTGGACGGTGAGCGCGCGATTGATCGACGATCGACCGGATCTGGTGCAGCGACTGGTCGACGCGGCCGTCGACGCGGGACGGTGGGCCCGTGATCATCACGACGAGGTAGTGGCCATTCACGCCGAGAATCTCGGCGTTGCACAGTCGGCCATCGGACGGGGCTTCGGTGCGGACTTCAACAAGCATCTCGGCCCCGCACTCGACGACGAGTCGTTCACGATTCTCGAGCAAACCCAGCGGTTTCTGCTGGACCGTCAGCTCATCGATCGCGCCACCGACCTAGAACAGTGGTCCGCCCCCGACTTCCTCGCCGACAGCATCAAACGATTGACCACGATAGGAGCATGACGATGACATTAACCACCGACGCACACCACAAGGGTGCACAGGCGCTCGCCGATCCCGTCGCGGTCGCCAAGGACCTCGCCTCCACCTGGACCGACGGTCTGCTTGAACGCGACCGCGCCGGCGGCTCAGCCACGGCGGAGCGAAATGCTCTGCGGGACAGCGGACTCCTGTCCCTCGCCGTTCCGCAGGAGTTCGGTGGCTGGGGAGCGTCATGGTCGACGGTCTTCGACGTCATCCGCGAGATCGCCAAAGTGGACGGCTCCCTCGGTCACCTGTTCGGCTATCACATCGTGGACATCGCCTTCGTCGAACTACTGGGTTCGACCGAGCAGAAGGAGTCGACCTACCGCGAGGTGGCACAACACAATCGGTGGGCGGGCAACGCGTCGAGTGAGAACAACAGCCACGTCCTCGATTGGAAGGTCCGCGCGAAGCCGGTGGCGGACGGTGGGTATCGGTTCGACGGCGTCAAACACTTCAGCAGTGGTGCAAAGGGTTCCGATCTGCTCCTCGTGTTCGGTGTCGTTCAGGACGACTCGCAGCAGCAGGGGGCGATCATCACGGCGGTGATCCCCACCGATCGAGCGGGTGTCGTCGTCAACGACGACTGGGACGCGCTCGGCATGCGCCGAACCGACAGCGGCACTACCGAATTCCATGACGTCGAGGTGCGCGCCGATGAGGTGCTCGGCGGTCCGAACGCCGTGCTGAGCGCTTTCTTCCAGTTCCAGCGAGGCAGTCTCTTCGGCCCCCTGGTGCAGCTGGCCTTCGTCAACGTGTACCTCGGCATTGCGCGGGGAGCCCTCGACGCAGCCGCCGAGTACACCCGCACTCAGGCAAGGCCGTGGACACCGGCTGGCGTGACCCAAGCAGTTGAGGATCCATACGTTATCCGCACCTACGGCGAGTTCGGCATCGCATTGCAAGGCGCCGATGCCGCCGCGCGCGAGGCCGCGCGAGTTTTTGAGACGGTGTGGAACAAGGGCGATCAACTGTCGGCGGAGGATCGAGGAGAACTGATGGTTCTGGTGGCGGGCGCCAAAGCGCTGGCATCGCAAGCCGCACTTGACATCACCAGCCGGATCTTCGAGGTCATCGGAGCCAGGGGGACGCATCCGCGTTACGGCTTCGATCGCTTCTGGCGCAACATCAGGACCCACACCCTGCACGATCCGGTGGCGTACAAGATCGCCGAGGTGGGGAATCATGTGTTGAACGGCGCCCATCCGTTACCGGGATTTACATCATAGGTGCGGCCACCGCGTCGCGATGTTTGATGTTTGCCGGGCAGACAAACGTGATTCCACGCGGTTGTAGCTTGGAGACAGATGACCTCAAGGGAATCGCGTGACTCCCAAGCTAATGGGTATGACCATCCGAGTTGAGCACTGCTGCTCCGAACAACTCGCACATTTCTAAGGCGATCTCGACATCGAGCCGGTCGTCGGTTAGGGGGCGGCCCCGTCGCTGGGCTGCACGCCCTACTCGGTACTTGACCGTATTGCTGTGCAGGTGCAGCTTTTCTCCCGCTGACTTAAGGCTGGCTCCCGAACGGAGAAAGACTTTCGCTGTTTCACGGAGTTTTAGGTCGGCTACAGAGTTGCAAGCGAGGGGCCCGAGGGTATCGCGGACGAACATGCTCATCGCATCAATGTCATTGACGAGCAGAGAGCCAAGCGCAACCCCCGGATCGGCCGCGCTGATGAAGCGGTGCTCCGCACCTTCGGCCGCAATAGCGACTAGACGAGCCCGTTCCGCCTGGCGATGTGATCGCCGAAATCCGTCGATACCGGCGAGCGGTGTTCCTACGGCGACGTTGGGCACGTCCTGCTCTGACTCTATGAACCTGCGGAGGTGGGCCACCGCAGTCTCGTCGTTCACCGCAATCCAGGCCCACCCCACCAAACGGTCCACGGACAGATGCAGGGCGGACACGGCCCCCACCGCACGTGATGCACGTTTCAGGAGTCTCTTGGTCGTCTCCGGTTGTGCATCGTGGTCCTCTCGCGGGCGATCCCACCACAGGACGATCGCGGTATGCAGGGCGTCCAGTGGATACTGGATCATCTCGGACGTCGTGGCGATGTTGACGTCCATGCCTGCGAGAACGTCGCGTACTACCTGTGTGCGAGCTCCGCGACGATGCTCTTCCCACACCGTGTGCTCTTCTTGATACGTGCTCAGTAGCTGTTCGGAAACGCAGTCAATGTAGCCGAACGACACTCGCGTGATGTGTTCGTAGAGATCGAGCTTCAGTTCTGGTGACAGATTCGACCGTCTGATCTCGTCGATCACGAATCGCAGTCCTTGCTGATGACCCAGTCGATAAGCCCGCAGCAGGGAATTGGCCGGTACTCCACGCTGTGCCATCCTGCGGGCATGTTCAAGCGCCGCTGCGGGTGGTTCCACAATTGCGATCGGGATGTCGTAACGGAGGGTCGAAAACCAGGTTTCGACGTTCGCCGCGACAGTCTCGATGAGAAGATCTTCGAGTTGACCGTCCCCACTTAGCTCTGCGACCTCGGCCGCCAGAAGCCGCTGGATCAGATCCGGTAGATCGCGCAATTGCTGCCCCAGGCCACCGAGTACCTCGGCGACGTGAACGGGCATCGCCCTGTCAGAAGCGGGGTGAACCACCATGGGTCCATGATAGGCGCTACCTTTGTCTACTGGCGACAAACATTTCCTCGGCATTCATCGATAACCTACGTAGCTCTAGTTGAGCCACCGCGTTAATGTGGAAATCGCTGTTCCCGGCGGTGACCGGCGGATTTCAGTAATCGATATCGTGCGGCTCGCCTCATCGTAGGAGGACCTTTATGTCATTCATCGCAGCTTTCACTGTGTTGGCATGCGTTGCCGGCATAAGTCGGCCTGTTGTTGCCTATGTTGGCTCGCGTCCGGATGTCGGGCGAGCACTCGCTTCGATCGGTGACGACTGGTTGGCAGTCGACCATGCTCGGGACAACCCACCGTTGTAGACGGAGACTGCCCACTGATCAACGGCCGGCAATAGGCTTGTAGTCAGCTCTTGCGCAGCGTCAAGCGAGTGCGCCTTCGCCACCATCTGAGCCGTGCGCCGGGCTACTTGCAGTGCCAGGTGGTCTCTGACGTGCGTTGAATCTGAAGTCGAATTAGTGCCAGTGATGACCCGACGTGCGGTCACGGCCGAGTATGCGGCAGCTGGTGCACGGCGTTCCCGCGCCGACTCGTGTCGCTATAATTTACGGCCGCACGGTTCAGCCAATGATTTCACGCAAAGCAACGCTCTGGCTCGCCCACCTGGTGCAGCTGGCACTGACCGGTCTGGCCATGCTCATCAACTATGTCGCGCGACATCGCTTTTCGCACCCGCAGCCTACCAGCGGGTGATCGATCAACTGACATAGTCTCATTTGGTGACGTAGACCCTCGTTGCTTCGCCGACGATCGCCGCTGTTGCAAGAACTTCCGGCGGGTCGGGAAAATTGAGCATCACGGTTCGGGCACGCAGTAATGGTCTTCATCATCTAAACTCGAGCGACACCAAGAACGGCATGCCCCAAATCGGCAAGTAGAACCGAAATGCGTTCGGCGGCCATACCGGTTTCGCGGTATTGCAACGTCGACTGAATCGCTCCAATTGCGCCGTGGACTACAGCTCGTAATCCTGTCTCGTCAAGTTCGGGGCGGAGCTCACTGAGGACGTGCACCCACTCCTCGAGATATAGACGCTGTTTGCGACGTAACTGACTGCGCTGCTGCGCGGCCAGATTGTGAAATTCGCGGTAGTAGACGATGGCGAGTTCGCGTTGGTCCAAAACGAGCGCTACATGGTCCGCGACGAGGGCGGTCAGTGCCTCGGCGTCGTCACGGCTCTGTTCGACGATCGAGGAAGCACGCTGCAGTAGCGTGTCGATCACTTGCTCGAATAGCGCCGCCAGCAAGCCTGCCTTGCTTTCGAAGTGTCGGTAAATCGCCGGACCGACGACGCCGGCGGAATCGCCGATATCGGCCATCGATGCGGAATGATATCCGCGGTCCGCGATAATCTGCGCGGCTGCCGTCAGAATCCGCGCTCGACGTTCATCGCCCCTTCTGCGACCGTAGGCGACCGTCAGACTCATAGCCGACCTTCCTTTCGCGGAAAAGGGTGGTTGTCTGGACCGTGCACGACGCCTGCGGAGTCGAAGCACCGCCCGTGATGTTAGCATTGATTCACTTACTCAAGCTGAACCTCCCGACATCAGCACCGAACGTGAATTGTGCTCCGAACGACTTGGCCTGCGAGGCTTTCTCGTCTGTAAGAAGCGCGCTACGTGCAATTCGCGGACGGGCCAGCGCGAATCATCAATGTGCGTTTCAGACGTCGCTGGACCGCATGACATCGCCGTACATCTAGGCATGTCGCGCTCGAAGGTCGAGGCGTTGCTTGGCCGCTACTGGATGGCTCCAGGCCAGAACACCAGGTTTGGTGGTGCGCCGAACCACACCATATCGCTGTGAGCACTCCGAGCCCGGGACCTGGTGCGTCTCGATGATCAAAAAGCCGGGCCGCCATGTCAGCGCAACCACAGCGGCGTGGAATACGCCAACGTCAATCACGCGGTCGATGAGCACTCGCGGGTGACGTATAAGGAGACCGGGACTGCCCCCGGATTGGACGACTCCTCACCAGTGAGGAGTCGTCCTTGCTGAGCTGATCAACCCCCGTTCCGAGACGTTTGGCGGTTCAAGCTGAACCGGCGAGCAGTTCGGCGCGGTCGGTGGGAAGACGTTTGGTGATGGCCTGTTTAGCAAGCATGAAATCGCGTGGTCGATTGACGCAGTCGGCGGCGATGAGTTCGCCATCGCGGAAGTAAAAGCAACTGAATTCTCTATGGTGCGATGGTTCGCCGCTGAGTACGACTTCGTCGTATCCGGTGTTCAGACCGGCGATCTGGAGTTTGAGGTCGTACTGGTCGGACCAGAACCACGGTAGCGCAGCGATGGCGCTGCGCTTCCCGCAGATGGTCGCCGCGGCGATCTTGGCCTGCTCGCCGGCGCTCGGCACCGATTCCAGCCGAATGCGTGAACCGTATCGGGCCATCACGTGGCTGGTGCAGTCGCCGGCGGCCACGATGTCCGGATCGCTGGTGCGGGCCCGGTCATCGATCGCGATGCCGTTGTCGACGGATAATCCTGCGGCTGAAGCGAGTTCGGTGTTGGGTACCACGCCGATACCGACGATCACCACATCGGCAGGAAGTGATGCGCCGTCCGCCAGCACTACCTCTCGCACGTTGCCGTTGCCGGTGAAGGCTTCGACGAGGGCCTGAGTTCTGATGTCCACGCCCGCGTCGCGGTGGATCCGCGTGAAGAACGCGGACACTTCCGGCGCGGTGACCCGTTCAAGTACACGATCCGTCGCCTCCAGGACAGTGACCTGCATGCCCAGCGAACACAACGAGGCCGCTGTCTCCAACCCGATGTAGCCGCCCCCCACGATTACGACCCGATGGCCGGGTACAGCAGCTGCTCGGATCGATTCGACGTCAGCCGCAGTGCGCAAGTAGTGAATCCCGCGAAGGTCCGCCCCCGGAATCGGCAGTTGCCTAGCCCTCGCGCCGACACACAACGCGAGCTTGGTATAGCTCACCGTGTCGCCCGTATCCAATAACACGCGCCCCGCAGCCCGGTCGATCGAATCCACGGTCGAGTGCACAAGCTTAATGTCCTGCTTGGGGTAGAAATCGGCACTGCGGATCAGGAGTTCGTCGAGGTTGCTCTTACCGGCCAGGTAGGTCTTCGACAACGGCGGACGGTGATATGGCAGTTTCCCCTCATCCCCGATCAGGACGATCTCGCCTGCCCAACCGTCACGCCGGAGATTGCCCGCCAGCTGCGCGCCGGCGTGGCTGGCTCCGACGATCACCGCCCGTTCGGGCGTCATGCACTCTCTTTAGGGGTGAGGCGGACCATCAACTTGCTGATGCCCCGAATGAAATTCGATTGCACGTACTCAGGCTTGCCGATGACCTCGATGTTCTCGAAGCGTGGGAGCAGTTCCTCCCACAGGATCCGCAGCTGAAGCTCGGCGAGCCGGTTGCCCATGCACCGGTGCACGCCGAACCCGAAGGCGATGTGATTGCGGGCGTTGCTTCGATCGATGATCAACTCGTCGGGCCGCTCGAAGACACGCTCATCCCGATTGCCCGAGGCGTACCACATCACCAGCTTGTCGCCCTTGCGGATGAACTGCCCGTTCAGCATGGTGTCCTTCTTCGCGACGCGCCGCATGTACGCTAAGGGGGTCTGCCACCGGATGATCTCGGGAACCATTCCGGGGATCAGGTCGGGATTCGCCTTCAGTTTCTCGAACTGGTCGGGGAACTCGTTGAGGGCCAGCACCCCGCCACTCATCGAGTTACGCGTGGTGTCATTGCCCCCGATGATGAGCAGCAGCAGGTTGCCCAGAAACTCCATCGGGCGGTCGATGAGATCTTTCGTTTCGTCGTTGCTCTGCAGCATCGCGATCAGATCGAATCCGGGCTCTTCCCCGCGGGCCGTTCGAGCCGCCTTGTCGCGCCAGAGCGCACCGAGCTCCTGCGCCATATCAACCATGCCGCGGAAAATCTCGTCGTTGTCGGACGGACCACCGTTGGCCTGCTCCATGGAGCCGGCCAGATCCGACCACTCCACCAGCTTGCGGCGCCGCTCGTACGGGAAGTCCAACAGCGTCGCCAGCATGCGTGCGGTCAGCTCGACGGAGACGTTCTGTACCCACTCGAACGGCTCGTTCACCGGCAGGTCGTCCAACACCTCCCGAACGCGTGAGCGGATCAACCCCTCCATCTCACGCAGGTTCTTCGGCGCCACAACTCCCTGAACGGTGGCGCGCTGGCGGTCGTGGCGCGGCGGGTCCATCGCGATGAACATCGCGACGTCCATGAAGCGGGGCGGAGTGCCGATGATGATGAACGGTTCCGCCGAGAACACCTCGTGGTTCTTGTCCACGGCGATGATGTCCTCGTGCCGGGTCACCGACCAAAACGGACCGAACGGACTCTTCGCCTGGTAATGGACCGGAGCCTCGTTGCGCACCCGCTCGAAGTAGGACTGCCAGCGACCCTGACGGTAGAGGAACGGGTTGCTGAGATCGATATCAGCCAAGTCGACGTCCTCGACCGGAGGGATGGGGGTCTCGGTGAACAACTTCTGGCCGTTCGTCCCGGTGATCAACCGGCGCATCTTGTCGTAGCCGTGAGCGCCCCTCAGTTGCATCTTCACGGGCAGCGTGGACTGGACTTTCGCGGTGACTGCTGAGGAAATACTCATCTTTTACTCCCCTCTCGTGGTTTACAGTTGGAATTCGGGCAGTTCGACGGTCAAACCGTCCCAAGCCTCAGACGCGACCATCTGGCACGACAGTCTCGAAGTTGGTTGACGCTCGGGATGCATGCTGAGCATGTCTTCTTCGATCGCTCCCGAGCTACCCACCTTGTCAGACCACTCGTGGTCCACGATCACGTGGCACGTGCCGCAGGCGGCTTCCCCGCCGCAATCGCCGTCGATTCCGGGTACCGCGTTGTTCAGCGCGATCTGCATTAACGATTGACCCTCGACAAGGGTCGCTTCGTACGACTCACCATCGTGAGAGACAAAGGTTACGACTGCCATAACTGCCCGTCCTTTACTCGCGTATCCACCTTCCAATTGTTGCCGTGAGCAATCGGTATCGCTATGTTCGAAGCAGTCAGAGAAGTGTGGATTTAGCTCACAAGGGGGTGGGCTGTGGAGTTCGAAGACGCGGGCATGCCAGCGCTGGCTTTCCTTCAGATGCTCGACAGCGACGCGCTCGGGCGTGAGGCGGTGGACGCTCTCCGTGACATCATGGTTCGAGAGCACGTCAACGAGTCGATGTTGGTCGGACCCGACGCACAGGTCCCCTTAAGATGGTTTAAAGAGATATATCCCGATTTCAACGTTGATCACGGCACCCGTCTGGGTTTCGCATTCGCTGAACATGCCAAACTGACGTCATTCGGGGCACTCAGCGTTCCCCTGGTCAGTGCGGGCTCCGTAGCCGAGGTCGTCGAGTTGCTGGCCTATCTGCCAGTGATAACGACTGCCCTGAGCCCGTCGTTCCACTCGACTGAACGCGGACTAACGATCGGGCTCACGGGCCGCACAGGTGACGTTGGCCTGAATTGTCTGGCCGTTACCTACGGCGGACTCGCATTGCTGCGGATGCTCAACATGCTAGCCGGTGCTGTACCCAGTGTTGAACTGCATCTAAGTCAGTCAGCCCCGGGTGGCTGGGTTTCGGACAAGGAAACGCCGACCGGGCGCCTCTTCTTCGGCGCCCCTACCTCGTTTATTCACGTACCCGTGGACACGCTTGACGAGGTCTGTCGATTCTCGGATCCTGTTGCGTATCGGATTGCCGTCGCCGACCTGCAGCGCGTTCTCGACCGGCAGCGTGATGCGTCGTTCACTGAGCAAATAAGACAGCTTCTGGAGAAGGATCTCGCACAGGCGAGCAGCAGCCGTGCCGCAGGCGAGCTCTCGATGTCCACGAGCACCTTGAAACGGCGCCTCTCGGAGGAGGGGACCACCTTCCGCGAGTTGCGTCAGACCTTCATGCAGGAGCGGGCGATCGTGCGACTCCTCGACCGATCAGTGTCGGTAAGCGAGATCGCGGCAGAGCTCGGCTACACCGACCCCACAAACTTCATACACGCTTTGAAACGCTGGACCGGTCGGTCCCCCAGCTATTTCAGACGCCCTTGAATTGTTTGGCTTCCATATGCTCGCCGATCCCGGCGGGAACGCGGCTCTCATCGACTTCGGTTCGCGCTGCGCCTTGTGAGTCGCGGCTTGAACTCGTTTCAGCCCGAAATGGCCATTGTGCTCGTCACCCGAGTAGCGGGCGCCCCTCGGAAACAACAGCGCAGCAAGGTCGAAAGTGGTGACGAGTCCCGGCCCATCCACGCCGGCCGGGACACCCGTGCCCTGTGCGTGAGCATCCGCTCCCGTTTCGATTTTCAGCGTCGAACCGCCCTAGTTTCTATCGGCGTCCCGGCAGATGTCTTCGATGACTGACACGAGGAGGAGTGCACCTGGGCGGCTTCTGCGCCGCCGCCGTACGAGTGCGTGAGGATTTCGAGATTGTGGCCGTACAGTCGTCGAAGTAGCCGCCCTTCAGTTGTCGCAGCGATCGGTCAAATTCGGATCGTCGTGCATCGGCTCGGAACGGTAGGGTTGGTCGCGAGCCCGGACGCGAGATACGGATCTCGTAGAATTGCTCTTTGGTCACGAGGAACCCATCGTGTTGCCCGTTGAAATCGATTCTCGCGTCGACCAAGTCGAGCGTGGTGTCGGCACCTACTTTGACGACCGCGAAATGTCCCAGATTTCATCTGGCTCGGAACTGAGTGCGCGGCAGTAGTAGCGCGCTTGACTCGCTGTCAGTCGCGAAGCGATGTGCTGGTTCAGCATCGGCATGGGTATCGCGTTTCCCCGCACCTGTGCGCAGCTAAACACGGCTCACATTCTGGGGAATCTCTCACTACCCGGCACTTCCGGCAGTTTCGGGCCCCGCACTTGTCCGCGTCGATCTGAAAGTTGGCTGACCACTGACCCGGGCCGCGCACGTTTTCAGACATACTGAACCCGCGCGTGAGCCGAGTCCTCATCGAGCCCTAGGTAAGGGGCGCAACAATTTTCGCAAAAATCCGCTGCTGGGCATGCGAGAGGCGAGAAGGGTTTACCTGGACGACTTGAGAACGCTATGCTAACCACTGTTAACATTGGGACCGTCGCTGAGTGCGGGGGTTGAGAGGAGTGCGGGTGTCTTACGATCAGCCGGCCATCATCGGCGCCGCCGAGCTCACTCCGGGCAGGAAAGTCCCTTACACATCCACCGAAATGCACGTGCGCGCCGCGGTGGCGGCGCTTGCCGATGCGGGGGTTTCGGCGGATGAGGTCGACGGACTCGTATGCGCTGGGCCGATGACGAACGAAGGCTCGATCTTCCTGTCCGAGGACCTTATGGACTACCTTGGTCTGCACAATCTGAAGCTCCAGATGACTTGTCAACTCGGCGGCGGGACCCATCTCGCCATGACCCGTGTGGCGAGTAACGTCATTGCCCGAGGCGAGGCTGAAACGGTACTTGTCGTATCGGCGGGCAAGTTCCCGCCGATACGCGACGGCGGACGCGAACTCATGTCGCTCGTGTGCGACCACGCGTTCGAAATGCCCTACGGGCCATCAGTTCCCGCGCTCTACGGCCTGATCGCGCAGGCGTGGATGCACGAAACCGGCCAGGGCAAGGCCGACATCGCCGAGGTAACCGTGTCGCAAGACCGTTGGGCTGCGTTGAACCCCGCGGCGATCGCTCATGACGCTGAGCGCCTCAGCGTCGACGACGTGATGTCGTCCCGGCCGATCGCAGGACCGTTTCACTTCTACCACTGTTCGATTCCTTGCGAGGGTGGTGGAGCGCTGGTGCTGGGTTCTGCCCGTCGAGCACGCGAGGGCAAGCACCGGCCCGTCCACGTTTTGGGCTTTGGAGAGGGCCACACTCACGGCTTCCTGACGTCGTTGGCCCGGCCGGGTCGCACCGGGGCCGCTAGGTCGGGTCCGATGGCGTTCGAGCGCTCCGGACGGGCGCCGGCCGACGTCGACATCGCTCTGCTCTACGATGCCTTCGCCTCCAACCCAGCGATGATCCTGGAGGAGGCGGGCTTCGTGAAACCCGGCGGGGCGGGCGGTTTCTACCGTGACGGGCGCGCCGATCCGGGCGGTGACCTGCCGGTGAACACCGACGGGGGTCTGATCCGGTTCGGGCACACCGGGACCTCCTCTGGCATTTCGCAGATCCTTGAGGGTTACTGGCAGTTGTCCGGTCGCGCCGAGGGCCGTCAGGTGCTCGGGGCGGATACTGCGTTCGTACACAGCTACGGCTCGATGCTGTGCAGTCACGTCAGCATGGTGATGGAGGGGGCGTCATGACCACGGTTTCGAGTTTCCTCGACGGTCTGCACGATCCGGAGGCATTGCCGCCGCTGACCGACGTCAACCGACGCTATTTCGCCGCGGCGGCCTGCGGGGTACTTGTCTTCCAGCGGTGCGCGAACGGTCACCCGTTCCTGTACCCGCGGCTGGTGTGTCCGGTCTGCTATGAAGCCGAGTTGGCCTGGGAGACTGCTGCGGGCACCGGCGAGATCATCAGTTTCGCGCCGGTGTACCGCCGTCCGTGGGATTCGTTTCCGCGGAGCGAGCCGTACGTGGTCGTGCTCGTCCGACTCGACGAGGGGCCGCAGTTGTTGGCAAGTCTCGAGGGCGTGGCACCCGACGACGTCGTCATCGGCGCGCGAGTGCGCGCAGTGTTCGAGCGCGTGAGCGAGGACCTAGGGCTGGTGCGATTCCGGTTGGCGGCGTCTTGAGTACGTACGGCATCTCCGTGCTCGGCGCGGAGTTGGCGACCCTCGTCGATACAGCCGTGGCCGCCGACCGCGCCGGATTCGACGCCGCCTGGGCATCCGAGTTCTACTCGCGCTCCGGCTCTATCTCGATGGCCGCGATGGCCGCGCGAACACGGCACTGCCGCCTGGGGTCGTCGATCCTGTACGGCGTTGGGCGTAGTCCACTGGTGCTGGCCACCGAAGCGCGCGACCTCGACGAGCTTTCAGACGGGCGTGTTGTCCTCGGCCTCGGTAACGGCACACGCCGCATGATGAGCGACTGGCATGGTGTCGCGGACACCTCGTCACCCGCCGTGCGCATGGAGGAACTGGTCCCGCTGATCCGACGGATCTGGAACCTGCACGAAGGCCCAGTGAACCACGAGGGGCGCTTCTACCGGCTCAACCTTGTTCCCACGGGAGAAGTCCCGCCGCCGAAGCGAGCGATCCCGATCATCACTGCGGGCGTGCGTCCGCGGATGTGCGAGGTAGCCGGGCGCGTCGCCGACGGGTTGGCCGGTCATCCGCTGTTCACCACGACCTACGTCGAGGAGGTCGCCCGCCCGGCCGTCGTACGCGGCGCGGAACGGGCCGGGCGCGACCCCGCCGACGTGGAGATCGTCTCCATGGTCATCTGCTCGGTGCACGAAGACGCTCAGATCGCACGTCGTGAGGCCGCGCAGCAGATCGCGTTCTACTCGTCCGTGAAAAGCTACCAGCACGTGCTTGATGTGAGCGGCTTCGCTAGGCAGGGGGCGGCGATCCGCGAGGCGTTCGCACAGCGCGACCTGCCCGCCATGTTCGCCGCCGTCACAGACGACATGATCGACGCGATGGCCGTCGCCGGCACCGCAGCCGAGGTGCGCGACGGGTTGCGCCGCTACGAAGGCGTGTTGGACCACATCATTCTCTACTCACCCTCGATCGGGCTCGCACCCGAACGGATCGCTGAGAACCTTGGCAGCCTCATTCGCGATTGTGCGCCGGCCTTCGCCGGCGGGAAAGGTGACCAGAGTGGCTGACGCCTCGCTTATCGGGACGCAACTCGGGAGCACCACATTTCCCGTCGACCGGTCCAAAGTGCGCGAGTTCGCGCTGTCCCTCGACGACCACGACCCGATCTACCAGGACGCCGCAGCGGCCCGGGCCGCCGGCTTCAGCGCGATCCCCGCTCCGCCCACCTTCGTCGTCTCCTCGGCTCACTGGCGCGTCGACGACGACATGTTCGGCGCCCTCGGGCTCGACCTGCGCCGCGTACTGCACGGTGAGTGCGGCTGGGAGTATTTCGCGCCGGTGTTCGTCGGCGACGAGCTCACTGAGACGCGCCGGGTGTCGAACGTGACCAGCCGCGAGGGCAAGCGCGGCGGCACCATGACAATCGTGACGATCGAGACCGACTTCACCAACCAGCGCCACGAACTCGTCGTGCGCCAGACCGACGTCTTGATCGAAACCGGAGGCTCCACCCAATGACGACATCCCCCGCGCCGGTGGCGTTGGCCATCGGCGACGAGATGCCGAGCTCACAGTTCGGTCCGCTGACCCGCTCGCACATCGTCCGCTACGCCGGTGCCGGCGGCGACTTCAACCCGATCCACCACGACGAGGAGTTCGCCCGTGCCGCCGGCATGCCCGGTGTGTTCGGTATGGGACTGCTGCACGGCGGCATGCTGGCCCAGCGGCTGACCGACTGGGTGGGGCTGGCCAACATCCGATCGTTCCGGATCCGTTTCACCGGGCAGGTGTGGCCCGGCGACGTGCTTACCTTCGCCGGCAAGGTGACCGGCGTGCGAGAAGCCCAAGGCCAGCAGCTAGCGGACGTCGAACTCGACGTCACGCGCCAGACCGGCGAACCCGCGATAAAGGGGAGCGCCGTCGTGCAGGTGGCCCGGTGAGCGCGCCAACGAGCGACGTCACCGGCCTCGGGATGACATTCGGGACCGTCGACGAGGGCCGGGCGTGGGTCGGTCATCGCACGGGACCGCGACGCGCGTGGTTCCCGATCGATCGCTCGATGGTGTTGTACTACTGTTCGCTCGTCGAGGATGCCAATCCCAGCTACTGGGAGGGTGAGGACTGCCCGCCCGGGCTGTTGATGACCCTTGGCTTCGCGCCGCAGTGGGCGCCGGAGCATCTCACGCGCACGGACATGCTGCTGGCGCTCAGCGTGCCGCTGCCGGGCCACCACATCATCAACGCCTCGACGACGACGGAGTTCGAACGCCGGCCCCGGGTGGGCGATCACGTGTCGATCGTGGAGGAGGTGGCCTCGATCTCCGAACCGAAGACGACGCGGGTGGGCACCGGCGTGTTCATCACGACGGTGAGTACGTTCTCCGATCAGCACGGCGAGATCATCGGGCGCAACACCAACGTGCTGTTCCGATATGACACCGACGCGGACGGCGAGCCGTCGTGAACTCGAGCGATACGGGAGCGGCCGCGCGTCCCGCTCTGCTGTTTGACGAGGTCTCCGTCGGTGACTCACTGCCCACGGTTGCCATCGAGGTGACGTACAAGCGCATCTGCATGAACGCGGCCTCAACGTGGGACTGGTTCCCCGGCCACCACAACCCGGAGTACGCCCGGAGTCAGGGCCAGCGCACGATCTACCTGTCGACTCTCTTCTTTCACGGCTTCATCGACCGGGGCCTCAACGAATGGGCCGGACCCGACGCGCTCATCCGACGCCGCAAAATCTCGATGGTCCGGTCGATCTACCCGGGCCAGACCGCGACCCTGAGCGGCAAGGTCGTGGCCAAACGCGACGATGGCGGACGGCGCCTCGTTGACCTCGAGTTGCTCGTCTCGAGCGAAGATGGTCCGTGCGTGCCGAGTGAAGCCACCGTTGAGCTGGCCGACCCGTTTGTCGAGGTGCAGGGGTGAACTGCCTCTCACATGCGAGGCGACGGTGAGGGACGGAGGCTCGGTGGCCGAGCAACCGATTCGCTACGAGGTCGTCGAAAGCGTCGCGTGGCTGACGATCAACCGGCCCGAGGCGCGCAACGCGCTGAACAACGCTGTGCGCACCGGTTTGTTCGACGCGGTGCGGCGCTTCAACGACGACGACGCGGCGAAGGTGCTCGTCCTCACCGGTGCGGGTGAGAAGGCGTTCTGCGCAGGCGGGGACTTGAAGGAGATGGCGCAGAACGCGCTCAAGGTGCCGCCGAAGGATTTCGCTCCGCAGTTCGGCCGCAACATCGATGTCGCGAAGCCGACGATCGCGGCGGTCAACGGTGTCGCGTTCGCCGGGGGCTTCCTGCTCGCGCAGCAGTGCGACTTGGTGGTGGCTGCCGAACACGCGACGTTCGCGGTCAGCGAGGTCAAGGTCGGTCGCGGGTCGCCGTGGGCGGCACCGCTGTCGTGGCTGGTTCCGCCCCGCGTCGCCATGCAGATATTGCTGACTGGCGACCCGATCACCGCTGAGCGCGCCCACCAGGTCGGCTTGGTCAATGAGGTGGTGCCGGCCGATCAGTTGCGTGAGCGTACCCAGCAGTTGGCGCTCAGCATCGCCGCGAACGCACCGCTGTCCGTGCTCGCGTCCAAGCGCACCGTGTACCTCTCGGCACAGCATCACCTCGCCGCCGCCTACGACCTGGCAGACGAGATATGGGAGCCGGTCTATCTGAGCGACGATGCGCAGGAAGGCCCGACGGCGTTCCGCGAGAAGCGCGTACCACAGTGGAAGGGACGCTGACATGGCGGTGAGCATGCAGTCGGTTATCACCGACATCGAAGCGGAGACGGCAGCCCTACGCGGATTGGTCGCGCCGCTGACCGAAGGTCCGCGCGGCTGGGACGCGCCGACTCCGGCCGTGGGCTGGATGATCCGCGACCAGATCAGTCATCTGGCGTTCTTCGACGACGTGGCGGTGCGCTCGGCCACCGACCCCGACGGGTTCAGCGGCGACTACCTGCCGATGATGGCCGACGGAAGTATCTCACCCGACGTCATCGCCGAGCGCTACCGTCAGATGCCGGCTGCCGACCTGCTCGCGTGGTTCGACACGTCGCGTGCAGCCCTCGTTGCGGCGTTCGCGGACATTGACCCGGCGACCCGCCTGCCGTGGTTCGGGCCGCCGATGAGCGCGGTCTCGTCGCTCACCGCGCGACTCATGGAGACCTGGGCGCACGGCCAGGACGTCGCCGACGCGCTCGGCGCGACCCGCGCGGCCACGGCACGGCTGCGTCACGTAGCCCACATCGGGGTGGGTGCGCGCGCGTTCAGCTACCTGGCCAACGGTCTGGACCTGCCCGCGGACCCGGTACGCGTTGAGCTGACCGCTCCGGACGGCAGCGTCTGGACGTGGGGGCCAGCCGACGCCACCAACCGCGTGAGCGGGCCGGCGCTGGACTTTTGCCTGTTGGTGACCCAACGCCGCCACCGTGATGACACCGCTTTGGTCGTCGACGGCCCGCTGGCCGACCAGTGGCTCTCGATCGCCCAGGCCTTCGCGGGGCCCCCTGGTGGCGGACGCGTGGCGGGCCAGTTCGCAGGGGGTCAGCGGTGAGCGTCCCGATCCGCATCGGCAACTGTTCCGGGTTTTACGGCGACCGCATCGCCGCGGCCCGCGAGATGGTCGAGGGCGGACCGATCGACGTCCTGTGCGGCGATTACCTGGCGGAGCTGACCATGCTCATCTTGGCCAAGGCCCAGGCCAAGGATCCGAACGGCGGATACGCTCGCACTTTCCTCACCCAAATGGAACAAGTGCTGGGCACCTGTCTGGATCGTCGCATCAAGGTCGTCGCGAACGCGGGCGGACTGAATCCCGCTGGCCTGGCGGCCGCGTTGCGCGAGCTGTCCGCACGTCTCGGCCTCACAGCACGGATCGCACACGTCGAGGGCGACGACCTGCGCGGTAGCCTCGACGCGATCACGCCGCCCGTCGGCGAGAAGAAACCGGTGTCGGCCAATGCCTACCTCGGTGCCTGGGGCATCACCGAGGCGCTGCGCTCGGGCGCCGACGTCGTCGTGACCGGCCGCGTCACAGACGCCTCGCTGGTGGTCGGTCCCGCCGCCTGGTGGCACAATTGGGCACCCGACCACTGGGATCGACTCGCGGGTGCCGTGGTCGCCGGGCACGTGATCGAGTGCGGCCCGCAGGCGACGGGTGGAAACTACGCGTTCCTGGACGAGGTCACTGACCGCCGCTATCCGGGGTTTCCGATCGCGGAGGTCGCCGAGGACGGCTCATCGGTGATCACGAAGCATCCGAATACCGGTGGGCTGGTCTCGGTGGGGACGGTCACCGCCCAATTGCTCTACGAAATCGCCGAACCCGCCTATCTCGGCCCCGACGTGGTGACCCATTTCGACACCATCCGCCTGAACCAACAGGGTGAGCACCGTGTCGGCATCAGCGGCACCAGAGGCAGTCCACCGCCAGACACGCTCAAGGTCGCGCTGAACGAGGCGGGCGGATTCCGCAACTCTATGACCATGGTGCTCACAGGCCTCGACGTCGAGGAGAAGGCGGCCTTCGCTGAACAGCAGCTTTTCGACGTTCTCGGCGGGCGCGAAGCCTTCGACGAAGTCGACGTGAGGCTGTTGCGTTTTGACGTCGCCGATGCACCGACGAACGAGCAGGCGTGCGCGCACCTGCGTGTGACGGTGAAGGACGCCGACCCGCGCAAGGTGGGCCGGGCGTTCTCCGGCGGCATCATGGAGATCGCACTGGCCGGATTCGCCGGCTTTCACACGACCACGCCGCCGTCCTCGGAGACCGCGTTCGGCATCTACCGACCGGCCCTCGTGCCACGCACGGCCCTGACCCAAACACTCGTCGACGCGGATGGAAACCGGCACGCGATCGCCGACCCGCCCACCGGTGTAGCGCCTTCGGCTGAGCCGGCCGCGCCTGTTGGTACACCCGCACCCACCGGGCCCACGCGGCGTGCGCCGCTCGGGCGAGTTCTCGGCGCACGATCCGGAGACAAAGGCGGCAACGCCAACCTAGGGCTGTGGGCCCGGGACGACCCCGGCTACGCGTGGGCACGGGAGTATCTCAGCGTCGAGCGCCTTCGCACGCTACTCGGGCCGGAAGCGGCGAACCTTCGCATCGAGCGCTTCGAGCTGCCGAATCTACGAGCGCTCAACGTGGTGGTGTACGGCCTGCTCGGCGATGGTGTCGCATCATCGACCCGGCCGGACGCGCAAGCCAAGGGATTCGGGGAGTACGTGCGGTCCCGCGTGGTGGACATTCCCGAATCGCTGCTCGACGCACGCTGAACGCCCGGCACGACGCCGGTGGTACCCACGAAGAAAACGTCGAACCCAGCATGGGAAAGCTGGACGGCAAGATCGCGCTCGTCTCCGGGTCGGGGCGCGGCATCGGACGTGCCATCGCCAAGAAGCTGGCAGGCGACGGCGCCAAGGTGGTCGTGAACGACCTCGACGCCGGGCCGGCGAAGGAGACGGTGGCTGCGATCGAAGCTGCCGGTGGCACTGCGGTCGTGTGCGCGGGCAGTGTCACCGAGGACGGTTTCGCCGAACGTTTCGTGCAGACGGCCGTCGATGAGTACGGCGGAGTGGACATCATCGTCAACAATGCCGGCTACAGCTGGGACTCGGTGGTGCAGAAGATGAGCGACGAACAGTGGGATGCGATCCTCGACGTGCACCTGAAAGCGCCGTTCCGGACCTTGCGCGCGGCCCAGCCGGTGATCAGCGCGGCGGTGAAGAACGAGCGAGGCCGGTGACGTCGCGTGCCGCAAGGTCGTCAACATCTCCTCGATCGCGGGTACAGGGGGCAACGCCGGTCAGGCGAACTACTCCTCGGGAAAGGCCGGCGTCCTCGGGCTCACGAAGGCCATGTCGAAGGAGTGGGGCCGCTATAACGTGACGCTCGACGCGGTCGCGTTCGGGCTCATCCGCACCCGCCTTACCGAGGCTCCCGCCGGTGGCGACGGGACGATCGACATCCAGGGTCGCGAACTAGCGGTCGGCGTCAACCCCGATCTTCTCGCGACCATGGAATGCGCCATCCCACTTGGTAGGGCCGGAACGCCAGCCGACGGCGCGGGTGCCGTCTACCTCCTGTGCTTTCCCGAGTCGGACTACATCAGCGGCCAGGTCTTGATCTGCGGGGGCGGCTTCAACACCTGAGCAATCTCAGCCGGCCGTCGAGCGTAACCGGTCATTGCTCGCGCTGAACAGCGCGGCAGCTGCCGCGCTGTTCAGCATTGCCTCGACTGTCGCGTCGTCCAGCGACGCGGGCATGTGCGCGGCCGCGTTCAGCAAAGACAGCACGGCGACAACTAGGCCCTGTGCGCGTACGTCGTCCAGATCGTCGCGCGCCAGTACCAGCGCGTCGACCCAGATGGCCTCGTAGCTGCGCTGTCGGCACCCGAAGGGCACGGGTGGCAAGCGGCGATAGTGAGCGGTGCCCGCGGGCGTAGACGGCCAGCAGGCCACGGTGCCGAGCGCCGAAAGCCGCATGCAGCTCGACCAGGGTGCGCAGGACCTCCGACGGCGTCTTGGCCGTCGTGGCGCGTCGCGCGCCGGCTAACAGCTCAGTCATTGCGGAGTCGCACAGTTCGCGCAGGATTGCATCCTTATTCTGGAAGTGGCCGCTGGCCCGCTCACCCCCGCTGCGGCACCGATGTCATCAATACCCACCGAGTGGAAGCCTTGGCGCGCGAACAGGTCGGCGGCGGCCTCAAGAAGCAATTTGCGGCGCAAGCCAGACGCGTTCGTGCCTCCTATCAGTTCGTCGCGATCATTACGTGTGGAGTGCTCCGCAGAACGATAGTCCTATCGACGCCCGGGTTTCCTGCGTCGACACCCACCGCACCGTCTTCGAAAAGGACAACGCAACTGCTGAACTCGGCCGTTGTTGCCAAATTCTCGCATCAGCACGTCGATTGAGAGACCCTGCCCCGAACCCGCGAGGCGCTGCGCAGGCCACTCAGCGCAGAACGACTCCGGCCTCGATGCCTGTGAACTGCGTACGCAGCTCGGTCTTGAGCAGCTTGCCGGTGGCGTTGCGTGGCAGTTCGTCGACGAAGTGCACGTCGCGCGGGCACTTGAAATGTGCCAGCCGCTCACGACACCAGTCCACTATCTCTTGGGCGCTCGGCGCTTCCACCGCGGGTTGGGCGACGACGACCGCGACGACGCGTTCCCCCCACTTCGCGTCCGCGCCTCCGATCACAGCGGCGTCGAGTACCGCCGGGTGACGGAACAGAACCTGCTCGACCTCGATCGGGTAGACGTTCTCGCCGCCGGAGATGATCATGTCCTTCTTGCGGTCGACGAGGGTGATGTATCCCTCGGCGTCCATGCGTCCGAGGTCGCCCGTGTGGAACCAGCCTCCGCGGAACGCCTCAGCGCTCGCCTCGGGCTTCATCCAGTAGCCTGTAAACACGTTGGGGCCACGCACAATCAACTCACCCACAGTGTCGATCGCGACTTCGCGATCGTGGTCGTCGACGATGCGAGCGTCGACGTGCATCGCCACGCGGCCAATCGACCCCGCCCGAGTGCTGGTGTTCTCGGCGTCCAGGACGGTCACCAACGGGGCGGTCTCGGTCATGCCGAAGCCCTCGGTGAAGGGCACACCACGCTCGCGCATGAAATCGATCACCGTCAGGGGAACGGGTGACCCGCCGCCCATAGCGAAACGCAGCGCGGACAGGTCGAAGGAGTCGAAGTCGGGCACCTTCATGAGCGCGGCCCACATGGCCGGCACCATGAACTGAATCGTTACTTGGTGGTCGGCCATCGCTTGCAGCGTTGCTCGCGGGTCGAAGGCGGGCATGATGACGCTGGTGCCGCCGACGTAGAGCAGCGGCAGTGTGTGCACACCCAAGCCACCGATGTGGAACATCGGCGCCACCGCGGCCGTGACGTCGTCGCCCCGCACGCCGATATCGGTGCCGAGGACGTTGATCGCGTTCCACAGCAGGTTGTCGTGGGTGAGGATCGCGCCCTTGGGTCGGCCGGTCGTCCCCGACGTATACATGATGAACGCCGGGTCGCGGCCCTCGACATCGCCGTTAATCGCGTCGAGCGTTCCGCCTGAGACGAGGTCGTCGTAACTGAGCTCACCCGTCGCCGGCACCCCACCGGCGCGCACGATATGGCGCACGCGGGCTCCGGATTCGGTGACGGCTGTCGTGGCTTGTGCGGCCAACGGCTCGTGGAAGATGAGGACGTCGGCCCCGGAGTCGGCCAGGATGTACCCGATCTCGGGTGCAGCAAGCCGCACGTTGAGCGGTACGGTGATAGCGCCGATCTTGGCGCAGCCCAGCAGCACCTCGATGAACTCGGCCGAATTGACCAGCAGCACTGCGACCCTGTCGCCTTTTCGCACGCCGAGCGCGATCAAGGCGGCGGCGAGCTGGTTGGTGCGCCGATCCAAGTCGGCGTAGGTGATGTGCTCGCCGTTGCTGATCAGCGCGGTACGCCCGGCGTTGAGGAAGGAACGCCGGGTGACCCAATGACCGATGCCGCGTTGCATGTGATCTCTTTCCGTTTCCGCCGGCTCAGTAGGACGCTGGAAGACGCAGGCTGTGCTGCGCCACGAAATTGAGGATCATCTCGCGGCTGATGGGGGCGGTGCGCATGAGTCGGGCCGGGCCCCAGAGCGTGGCGAGGCCGTACTCGGTGGCCATGCCGTTGCCGCCGTGGGTCTGAATCGCCTGGTCGAGCGCCAGGATGCCTGCCTCGGCCGCGGCGTACTTCGCCATGTTGGACGCCTCACCCGACCCGGGGTCGCCTGCGTCGTGCAGGGAGGCGGCGCGCTGGGTCATCAAGCGCGCCAGTTCGACCTGGATCTTGGCGTGGGCGAGCGGGTGCGATACACCCTGGTGCGAGCCAATTGGCGCTCCCCATACGTGCCGCTCACGTGCGTAGTTGGCGGCTTTGTCGAGCGCGTAAAGGCCGATGCCGTTGCCTAGTGCTGCGCCCATGATCCGCTCAGGGTTCAAGCCCATGAAGACCTGGCGCAGCCCTTCGTTCTCTGCGCCGATCAGGTTGGCGGCTGGCACACGAACGTTATCGAAGAATAGGGTGAATTGCTTCTCCGGAGTGACGGCCTGCACCGGGATGAGGGACTTGGTCAATCCAGGTGCATCGGTGGGCACGACGAGCAGGCTCAAAAGGCCGCGACCACGGTCGTTGGTGGACGTCCGGGTGACGACCAGAATGGCTTCGGCCTCGTCGACGCCGGAGATGTAGTACTTGGTGCCGTTGACGACCCAGTCGTCACCGTCGCGTTTGGCGGTCGTGGAGATGTTGTGCGAGTTCGAGCCCGCATCCGGCTCGGTGATCGCGAAGGCCATGATCGTTTCGCCGCTCGCGATGCCGGGCAGCCATCGTTGCTTGAGTTCCTCACTGCCGAAGGCCTGAATGATGGTGCCGCAAATGGTCGGCGAAACGACGGTCATCAGCAGCGGGCATCCGGCCGCGGCGAGTTCCTCACCGACGATCTGCATGTCGTAGATGCCGCCGCCGCCGCCGCCGTACTCCTCGGACAGGTTCACGCCGAGGAAGCCCTGCTTGCCTACGGCCCGCCACAGTTCGGTGGTCTTCTCGCCGGCGAGTGACTTCTCGAGGTAGTACTTGTGGCCGAAGTCCTTGGCCATCTCGGCGACCGCCTTGCGCAGGTCTTGGCGTTCCTCAGTCTCGTGTAATTCCATGACATTCCTGACGTCGTGCGGTAGCACGCGGCCGGTCGGCAGCGCGCTGGCTTTACCTAGGGCTGTATGGCGCAGGCCGCCTCGCCGCCGTCCACCGCCTCGACCACGGCGAGTACATCGCCGGTGGAAACCTGCTGGCCGACCTCGACCGGCAGGGCGCTCAACACGCCGTCGATCGGGCTGGCGACGGTGTGCTCCATCTTCATCGCCTCGAGGACGACGAGCGTCTGTCCGGCTGACACCGTCTCGCCCTCGGCGATTGGTAGTCGGACCACCGAGCCGGGCATCGGTGCCGTGAGGGAACCCGGCGGGGTCAACGTGCTCGGGTCGACGAAGCGCGGCACCACTCGTAAGGCGGTATAGCCCAGGACCGAGTCGACATGGGCGAGATCGCCGTCGATGAGCACGTGGAACGTTCGGCGCACTCCGCCCACGCTCAACACGACGGATTCGGTGCTCCCCACCACGACCGCGAGGTCGGCCGACGGTTGGTCATCGACACTCAACGATGTTCCCATCGGATGCAGCGTGTAGCCGACGCGTATATCGCGCCCGGTCTGCGTCCGCCAGGTGGTGGTCTGCGGTTGAGAGGAGTTGTTTCGCCAACCTGCGGGCAGTGACGCTTGCAGGGGCGCGACGGCACGCCGAGCGGCCACGCCGGCCACGGTCGCCGCAATGGCGTGCAGACCCTCAGCGTATGAATCGACAAGGGGCGCGCCGAGTTCGGCGACGTCGTGTCGTTGCAGGAAACCGGTGTCCGTGCCGCGCCCGGCGAATTCGTCGTGGCGCAGGGTCCGCACCAACAGGTCGCGATTGGTGGTAATGCCGTGAATACGGGCGCCGGCCAGCGCCGCCGAGAGACTGGAAAGAGCCTCCTCGCGCGTTGGAGCCCACGCGATGACCTTGGCGAGCAGCGAGTCGTAGTGGTGGCCGACGACCGAACCGGCCCGGAATCCCGAATCGACCCGCACGCCGGCAAGCGCTGGAATATCCATGGTGCGCAGGGTCCCCGTGCAGGGCCGGTAGTCATCGGCCGGATCCTCGGCGCACAAACGGGCCTCGATAGCGTGACCGCGAACTCGCAGGTCGTGCATCTCGTCGGGCAGCGCTCGCCCCATCGCAACCAGCAGCTGGGCCCGCACCAGGTCAAGACCTGTGATCAGCTCGGTGACGGGGTGCTCGACCTGCAACCGGGTGTTCATCTCGAGGAAGGCGAAGGAGCCATCCATGCCGTCCCGGCCCACGTCGTAGACGAACTCGACCGTTCCGGCGCCTACGTAACCGACGGCGCGCGCGGCGGCGATGGCGGCCTCGCTCATCCGAGCGCGCAACGCGTCGTCGACGACCGGTGACGGTGCTTCTTCGATGACTTTCTGGTGGCGACGCTGCACCGAGCACTCGCGCTCGAACAGAGAGACGACGTTGCCGTGCATGTCGGCCATGACCTGGATCTCGACGTGTCGCGGGCGCTGGATGTATCGCTCGAGGAAGACGGTGCCGTCGGAGAACGCGGCAGCAGCCTCACGGGAGGCGGAGGCCACCGCCTCCTCAAGCTCATCCGGCGAGGTGACCACGCGCATACCCCGGCCGCCACCGCCAGCGCTGGCCTTGACCAGGACCGGGTAGCCGACGTTGGAGGCCAACTTCTCGAGGTGTTCGGCAGACAGCCCCGTCGTGTCGCCACCGGGGAGTACGGGAACGCCCGCGTCGGACATCATCTTCTTGGCCGCTAACTTCGAGCCCATCGCATCGATCGCCTCGGCCGGTGGGCCGACGAAGATCAGGTCGGCAGCGGCGCAGGCCCTCGCGAACGCAGCGTTCTCCGACAGGAAGCCGTAACCGGGGTGAACGGCGTCGGCGCCGGTGAGCGAGGCCGCGGCGATGATCCGTGACATGTCGAGGTAGGTCTCGGCGGGGGACGAGCCGGGGAGGCGCACCGCCTCGTCCGCGTCGGCGACATGCCACGCGTCGGCGTCGGCGTCGGAATAGACGGCCACCGTGGCGATCCCGAGGTCGCGGCAAGTGCGGAACACTCGCCGTGCGATTTCACCACGGTTGGCCACCAGTACCTTGGAGATCTTCGGCATCGTCATCACATCCGGAAGACGCCGTAGCCGCGCTGGCCACGAACTTCGCCGTTGTGGATGACCGACAGACACAAACCGAGAACCGTCCGCGTGTCGCGAGGATCGATGATTCCGTCGTCATAGAGGCGACCGCTGTTGGCCAGGGCGACGGATTCCCGCTCGATTTGTTCCTCGACCGAGGTGCGCATCTGGGCGTCGGCGTCCTCATCGAAGGGCAGCCCGCGGTCGGCGGCGGACTCGCGCGCAACGATGGACAGCACTCCGGCCAGTTGCGCCGGACCCATGACCGCCGACTTCGAGTTGGGCCACGCGAACAGGAACCGCGGCGAGTACGACCGGCCGCACATGCCGTAGTTCCCGGCACCGTAAGACGCACCCATGGTGATGGTCACGTGCGGGACAGCGCTGTTCGACACGGCGTTGATCATCTTCGCGCCGTCTTTGATGATGCCTCCCTGCTCGTACTCGGCGCCGACCATGAATCCGGTTGTGTTCTGCAGGAAGATCAGGGGCGTGTCGATCTGATTGGCCAGCTGAATGAACTGGGAGCCCTTCTCGGCCTCCTCACTGAACAAGATGCCCCGCGCATTGGCCAGGATCCCGACCGGAAACCCGTGGATCGAGGCCCAGCCGGTGACCAGTGACGTGCCGTACAGCGGTTTGAACTCGTCGAAGGCCGATCCGTCGACCACTCGGGCGATGACGTCGCGGGGGTCGAAGGGCACCTTCGGATCAACCGACGCGATGCCGAGCAGCTGGTCGGGGTCGTACACCGGCGGGTGCGGCGGCAGTGTGGGTCCGGTGCCACACTTCCGCCAGTTGAGCCGCGCCATGATGCGCCGGCCGATGCGGATCGCATCCTGCTCGTCCTCTGCCATGAAATCGGCCAACCCCGAAGTGCGGGCGTGCATATCGGCGCCGCCGAGCGATTCGTCGTCGGAGACCTCTCCGGTGGCCATCTTCACCAACGGCGGACCGCCGAGGAACACCTTGGAGCGATTGCGCACCATCACGACGTAGTCGCACATGCCAGGGATGTAGGCACCGCCAGCGGTCGAATTGCCGAAGACCAACGCCACGGTCGGCAACCCTGCTGCGCTGTGCTGGGTCAGGTCGTGGAACAGTTGACCGCCGGGCACGAAGATCTCCGCCTGTGTGGGCAGGTCGGCACCGCCGGACTCGACGATGTTGATGATGGGCAGTCGATTCTCCCGCGCGATAGCCATGCCGCGGAACACTTTTCGGAACGTGTACGGGTTCGATGCGCCTCCGCGCACGGTGGGGTCGTGAGCGATGATCATCGACTCGATTCCCTCGACGATGCCGATGCCGACCACCACACTGCCTCCGACGGGGAACCGGGTGCCCCATGCGGCGAAGGGGCACAGTTCGAGGAACGCCGTGTCGGGATCGAGCAGGAGTTCAATGCGTTCTCGGACGAGCAACTTGCCCCGTTTACGATGCCGCGCAACGTACTTCGGTCCGCCACCGGCATTCGCCTGCGCCAGCTGCTCCGCGATGGCGTTGAGTTGAGCGCTCAGGCCGTCGCGGTTCTCGAGGTAGCCGGGCGCCGTTGCATCGACGTGATCGGGTAGGACGTGAACCACGGTATTCCTCCGAGCGATCATCGACGCCGATCTGCTGACGCGGTAATGTTAGCCGCAATTAACGTCGGGTGACAACCGCGGCAGGACATGCCTCGGGTCGAGCAAGGAGGAGCATCACGATGACCCAGTTGGACGAGCAGTCGGGTACCGAGGTGGTCAGCCCGTGGGAGACACCTGAGCGCCGCGCCCTGACCGATCTCGTGCAGGCCTTCACGCGCAAGGAGATCGCCCCTTACGTCAGCGAATGGGAGGAGGCCGGAGAGCTACCACGCGAATTGCACCGCAGCGCGGCCAAGGCGGGCCTGCTCGGTATCGGCTTCGCCGAAGAAGTCGGCGGAG
Organism: Mycobacterium sp. SM3041; assembly: GCF_039668335.1. Classification (NCBI taxonomy): domain Bacteria; kingdom Bacillati; phylum Actinomycetota; class Actinomycetes; order Mycobacteriales; family Mycobacteriaceae; genus Mycobacterium; species Mycobacterium sp. SM3041. The sequence goes on from NZ_JAYXBQ010000039.1 coordinate 38,035, forward strand.
TCGGCGGCGACCTGCGCGACCTAGTCCTTCTCACCGAGGGCGTGATGGAGGCCGGCGGCTCGTCGGGGGTGCTGGCGAGCCTGTTGACACACAACATCGCGTTGCCTCACATGGCCGCCCACCGAGATCCGGATCAGGTCCGCCGGTTCGTCGCGCCCACTCTCGCCGGCGAGAAGATCGGCAGCCTGGGCGTGACCGAACCCGACACCGGTTCCGACGTCGCGGGGATCCGCACGACCGCAGTTCGTGACGGCGATCATTACGTCGTCAACGGGGCGAAGATGTTCATCACATCGGCGGTCCGCGCAGATTTCGTGACGACGGCCGTACGCACCGGCGGCCCTGGCGCCGGCGGAATCTCGCTGCTCGTCGTCGAGCGCGGAACACCCGGATTCACCGTCTCGAGCAAGCTGAAGAAGATGGGCTGGTGGTGCTCGGATACCGCCGAGTTGGGCTACGTCGACGTGCGGGTCCCCGCATGCAACCTCGTCGGCCCCGAGAACAGCGGCTTCATCCAGATCATGCAGCAGTTTCAAGTAGAGCGTGCCTTCATCGCCGTGCAGTGTTACGCCACGGCGCGGCGCTGCCTCGACCTCACCCTGCAGTGGGTGAAGCAGCGCGAGACGTTCGGGCGGGCATTGTCCACCCGTCAGGTGGTTCGCCACAAGGTCGCCGACATGGCTACCGCCGTTGACGTGGCGCGCACCTACACCCGTGCCGCCGTCGACCGCATCGTCGCAGGTGACACCGATGTGCGCATGGTGTCAATGGCGAAGAATGTGGCCGTCGCCGCGTGCGACCTCGCTGTCGATACCGCGGTCCAGTTGCACGGCGGTATGGGCTACCTCCGTGAGACCGAAGTCGAACGCCACTACCGCGATTCGCGCATCCTCGGCATCGGCGGCGGCACCACCGAGATCATGAAGGAGATCATCGCCAAACACATCGGCCTGTGAACCGTGCAGGGCTCGATGCACACCATCGTGTGTCTAAGGGGTCTTGAGGGTTCGGTTGACTCCTGATATCTGAGGATTGTGGGGTTCTCGGTAGAAGGGTGCCGATCATGGCGAAGGCGTATCGGGAGGAGTTCCGGGACGATGTGGAAGCGGAATTACTGCCTCGATCGGAATGAACCACTGTCGCAACGGGATTGCGAGGAATGATGGCCATATGGAGCCGCGTTGACCGCCAACTGCGACTTCATCGGGAATCGATCGAGTAACGGAATATACGATTAGAAAACACGCGGTTTACCGCACAGGCGTAGCTTGTCCGTGGTCGTAACGTGTTATGTGATATCGCTGAGTCACAACTGATTTGGCCGATCGGCGATGAACACACGGTGCACGAGATCGTCATGAACGGGCGGCCCACTTTCGTCGGCACGGCTGGCTTCTCACCAAGCATGCGGAAATTCTGTCGCGTGAGCGCAGCCGCCAAAAGCGCCGCAGCCTTTCTCGGCCAGACCGTCAGGGATGAAGCGGTACACGAACCCGGGATCATCAAGATGGACATCAGGGCAGCGTTGGTCAGGGGGACTGCCCCGAGTTCAGTTGACTCGCGGGGTGTGAATTTTCAGGCCGCAGTTGCGACTGGTGTGTGGAGCAGTTCGAACTCTATCGGCGTGGGTCTGCCGAGTGCGCGTTGTCGGCGTCGGCGGTGTTAGGTCCGCTCGATCCACGACACGATCGCCAGGCGTAATTCGGTGCGAGTGGCCCAGCATTTACGGTCGGGCACGTCGCGCCACCGCGCTGTGCAGCGCCCGAGTGGCCAGCTGCGACTTAATCGGGTCATCGATGCTGTACCCGACGATCCGGTTCGAGAACACATCCTTGATCGCACAGAGGTAGAGCGTGCCCTCTCCGGTCATGTGTTCGGTAGGATCGCTGATCCACAATTGATTTGGGGCTTTAGCAGTGAAGTCGCGGTCCACGAGGTCGTCATGCACCGGCGGGCCGGGTTTCCCGTTCTTGCCCCGCTTCTTACCGAAGACACTCCATAACCGGTTCTGCGAGCAGATCCGCCAGCCGGTGCGCTCGACCATCGGCTCACCGGCGTCACGGGCTTCCTCGACCAGGTAGCGATACCCGAACTCCGGATCGTCGCGGTGGGCATCGAACAGGGCGTTGACGCGGTAGGCCTGGACGAGGTTGGCGTCGGTGACAGGCTGGGACAGCCAGCGGTAATACGGTTGGCGGGCGAGCCTGAGTACCCGGCACGTCACCGCGACAGGGATTCCGTCGGCGGCGAGCTCCTTCACGAGCGGGTAGATACGCTACCGCCCTGCGCAGCACCTCGTTCTCATGTTCCAGCAGCCGATTTCGGCGACGCAGCTCGCGCAGTTCAGCAGAGTCGCCGGTGCTTTTGCCGGGTTTGGCGCCCTCGTCGATGTCGGCCTGGTGCATCCATTTGTGCAGGGTCATCGGATGGACACCGAAATCGGTGGCGACCTGCTCGATCGTCACACCGGCTTCGCGGTTGCGAGCGACGCCGACCACGTCGTCACGGAACTCCTGGGGGGTAAGGCCTGGGCACAAGGACATCCTTCCAGCCTGCCCACGACGGGCAAGCCAACTCAGATGTCACCTATTCATGCAGCAGACCCGGATTCTTACGCCATTGCTAGTGTCCCGCGACTGGAATTCGTTGATTAATACTAGAATCGGCCCGTAGCGACTAGGGGTAGACCGGTAGTTGCGCTGGTATTGAACGACGACGAACGTGAACGTTGCAACGATGGGTGCGCAGGGCCAAGTCATCGCAGGCGCGGCGGTCGCGGATCGTATTGGGTTGCGCGGCAGGTAAATCCGACAACGATGTCGCCCTGACGTGGGCGTATGGCCGCAGACAGTCGGTAGATGGCGTCGACGGTTCTTGAGGCTCGCAGCGACGGGCTGAACGATGAGCCCCGTCCGGGTGGTCCCCGCACCATCACCGATGAGCAGGTCGATGTGGTGCTGGTGGCGACGTTGGAGCGCACTCCGGGGGACGCGACGCACTGGTCGCGGACATCGATGGCCAAAGAATCGGGCCTGGCCAAGTCCATGTTGGGGTACCAAGGCTCATCCACAGGTTCTGATCATTGCTCGGTTCGCGATGTCGTCGGGCTCTACCTGGACCCGCCCGATAAAGCGCTGGGCCCCGCGTCGACGAGAAGGGGTTGGCGGCTATCAACCGCGCACCGTCGATGCGGCCGACAAAATCAGAAGGCAGGGGTCAGTCGGATCGGCAGGTGGGTGGGGCCGCGAAGTGAGCTGTTGATTGACCAGGTGGTCAAACCGGCCGCTGCGATGGCCGAGGCTTGGGTGGTGAGTTCGCGGAGCACGGCCTGGCCTTCCATGCGAGTCAGGGTTGCTCCGATGCACATGTGAGCACCGAAGCCAAAAGCGATGTGGTTGTGCGGGTTTCGATCAGCGCGGTAGGTGTCAGGATACTCGAAGACCTCAGGATCGCGGTTGGCCGCGCCGAAGGCCAGCAAGAGCCGCGACCGGCTGGGGATAGTCACCTCGCCGACTCTGTAGTCGGCGCGAGTGTAGCGGTACAGGTTTTGGATTGGTGTCGAGTAACGCAGCTGTTCCTCGACGGCGCTTGGGATCAGGTCAGGATGGTTTCGGATCATGGCGAACTGATCGGGGGCGTGGGCGAGAGTGTCGAACATACCGCCGATGAGGTTCGTGGTGGTTTCGTTCCCAGCGAACAGCAGTAGCATCGCGATGAAAAACAGCTCGTCGTCGGAGAGCTTGCCATCCTCATTGTTATCGACGAGCCGGCCCAGTACGGTATCCGACCCTTTGAGCTTGCCCGAGGCCAACTGGTCCTTGAAGTACCGGCGCAGTGCCGCGATCGCCCGAACTCCTCTGAACCCGTACCGCAGCCCGGCAGCGGTGGCGCCAGCATTGATTACGCCGACACCGTCTTCGGACCATGATCGGAAGTTGCAGACATCTTCGGGAGGGATGCCGATTATGTGTGCGATCATTCGGATGGGCAAAGGTACGGCGAGGTGCTCCATCACGTCGCAACCGGGGTTGGCGACTACGTCGGCGACGAGTTCTTTGGCGAGTTGGTCTGCCATGCCTTGCCAGTCGCTCATGGCACCCTTGGTGAATCCAGGTTGAACCTGTTTGCGGAGCCTGGTGTGGTCATCGCCGTCGGTGAGCACCAGGATCGGTGCCGAGATCTTCATCCGGGTGACGCCCTGGCTACTTGTGACCGCCTCGGTATCGCGCAAGGCCGCTCGGATGTCTTCGTGTCGGCTGAGAATGAAGGTCGCACGTTTGGGGTTGTAGTGCACTCGCCCTCCGGCGTGCAGCGCGCGATAACTTTCGAATGGCTGCGCCGCGGTCGCCGGATCGAGTGGATCGAAATCGGTATTGACCGCGCCGGTCCATCCTGCATAGCCACGACGCCGGACCCGCACGGCCGCAGCAACGTTCATTCCGATCGCCCCCATCACCGGTGCCCAGACCTGCCGCACCGCGCCATCCCAGCGCAATGTTCTCATCGGCGCTACGCGCCAAGTTTGCTGGACGGTTGGTGCTTTGAGTCCGGTACGTAGCACGCCATGGAAACAAGTCTGACCAACTGCGCTCCACCGCGTCAATGAGTCTCCGGGAAACCCGGGTGTTTCAGGTTTTTGAATCGCCCTGGAAATCCCGGAGGCTCCTGGCCTTGGAAACGAGGATGCGGGTATGCCCACGGTATCGTCATCGGGAAAGGAGCCGACCAGTCGCCGCTACAGCCCGGAGGAGACGGCTGCAGCGGCGCGGATGGTCCGTGCGTTGCGCGCCGAACTCGGCACCGAGCAGGGCACCGTTTGGCGGGTTGCTAACCAGCTCGGCTATGGGGTCGAGTCGGTGCGTTCCTGGGTTCGCCAGGCCGACGTCGACAATGGCTACGAACCCGGAGTAACAACGGCCGAGTCGCAGAAAGTCAAAGAGCTTGAGTAGGAGAACCGAGAACTCAAGCGCGCCAACGAAATTCTGAAAAGAGACGCCAGTTTCTTCGGGGCGGAGCTCGACCGCCAACACAAGAAATAGTCGACTTCATCGACGCCAATCGTGGGGATTTCGGGGTCGAGCCCATCATCACTGTCTTGCGCACCGCAGGCGTGACGGTGGCCTCGAGCGCCTACTACGACGCCAAAGGTCGGCACCCGTCGGCACGTGCTCAGCGCGATGCCGTGCTGGGGCCGGCGCTGGCGAGCTCTGGACAGACAACTACTTGTGTCTACGGCGTACACAAGCTGTGGAAAGCAGCCCGCAGGGACGGTCACGATATCGGCCGCGACCAGGTCACCCGGTTGATGCGAGCGGCGGGGATCTGCGGAGCGCGGCGCGGCAAACGGGTCCGCACCACTAAACCCGACCCGACGGCGGCGCGACACCCGGATCTGGTCAAGCGCAAGTTCACCGCCACCGCGCCGAACCAGCTCTGGGTGACGGATCTGACGTTCGTGCCTACCTGGGCCGGGGTCGCATATATGTGTGCTTCATCGTCGATGCGTACTCGCGGATGATCGTGGGTTGGCGGGTCGCTAGGCACATGCGAACCTCGATGGTGCTCGACGCACTGGAGATGGCGCGGTGGTCACGCGGAAATATGCTGCCGGACTTGGTATGTCACTCCGATGCCGGGTCTCAAGGCGGATTCACCTCGATTCGCTATAGTGAACGGCTCGCTGAAATCGGAGCGGCGCCCTCGATCGGCACCGTAGGCGATAGTTTCGATAATGCTCTGGCCGAGACGGTCAATGGCTACTACAAGGCCGAGCTGATCTACGGACCCGCCCGCACCGGGCCGTGGAAGGCAGTCGAGGACGTCGAGCTGGCGACCCCGGGCTGGGTATACTGGCACAACAGCAGCCGCCTACACAGCTACCTCGGCGACATCCCACCCACCGAATACGAAGATGCGTTCTACGATGCACAACGGACCGACCAACTCCTGGTCGGAATCCAATAGCTCGAGCCTCCTGCAGACCCAGGGCGTTTCAGCCAGACGATCAAGTTGTTCTTAGCGTTCAACGCTGAGCTTGTGAGGTTTACCTGCCGGCAAGTTGCGGTCCCGGCGAGATTGGTGTGCCGCGTCGCGACGTTCTTTCCCGAGCTCGAGCACGGCCAGGCTAGCCATGATGGCGGCTACAGCCCCGCCGGTCGGGGTGTTGGTGTCGATGCCTTCGCGTTTGGCGCGCAACAGGATTCGGCTCTCACTGCATTGGCAATAGTCCGGGTGACTTCGGCAACATTGCGGCCAAGTCAGTCGATCGTGACGACGACTGTGTCGCTGTCAGGGGCGTTGTCCAGGAGAGCCGCCAGGCCGGGGCGGGCGGTGTTGGCCACCCCGGAGAGTTTGTCGGTGTAGGTCTGCTCGTCGTCAACGCCGGCAGCGGCAAGCGCACGCAGTTGCGCGTCGGGATCCTGACCGGTGGTGCCGACGCGGGCATACCCCAAGATCGCTGCCACGCCCAGCGCTATCTCATTAGCCACCGGCGGCTGGGATTTGAGACACGCGGTGTGAGACGAGAAATGCGACGCCGCGAGCTGGATCGACGAGCGGGGGAGGGGGTCCGTGGAGCTGTCTCGTTTCTGGAAAAGAGATACCGGCCCGCTAGGGGTGCTCAGATGCCCGGCGGCCACGTGCCCCGGGGTAGGTCGTCATGCGATGGCCGCTGCGGGCTGTTGGGGGCTTGCTGCCGGGTTATTGGCGAGCATGCCGAGGACGTCTTGCCATACTTGGTAGCTGATCGCGATGTCCAGATGGCCGCCTGCGAATCCCGGATCTTGTTTTTGTAGAACGATGTTGGTGACGTTGGGCCCGCTGAGCGCTTGCTGTGTGTAGGGGGTGACTACCCAATCATTGGTGGTGGCGATGGTGTCGTAAATGACTCCGGGCCGGGTGTCACCGTTGCTGTAGGCTTTTTGTACTAGCGACGAACCCACCGCCTGCTCTAGCCAGGCCGCGCCGCCCTGTGCCACTAGGCCCTTAAACAAGGTGCCTAAAACAGGGATGGACAGCAGGCTGGTCAGCCCGTCCAGATTGGTGCCGTGGTTGCTCGGGGCGATGCCGATGAACTGTGAGACTTTGGCGGCGCCGCCGAGGTTGTTGAGGTAGTACTCGGGCAGGATTCCGCCGCCTTGTGAATGGCCGATCAGGATGACCTTGGAGGCGCCGGTCTGTGCAAGCACCGTGTTGACCTCGGTGGAGAGCTGTTCGGCGGATTGCTTGATGTCGGCAGTGGACTGGATCGGAAAGTTGGGATTGCTGGTGTTGTTGCCGTAGTTGAAGGTGTAGACCTTGTAGCCCGCATCAGCGAGTGCGGGTGCCCCGACGCTCCAGTCGTAGTTCTGATTCGCCGCGGTGGCGTTGATGAAGATGACCGGCAACGGATGTTCGGCGGTGACGGTGATGGATGGATTGTTGGCTCCCGGCGGCGTCACCCCCGGTGTCAGGTAGCCCAGCAGGTTGTATACGCCGTAGTCGACCGCGAACGGCCCGCTGCTGGTGGCATTCAGTGGTGTGTCGGTGAGCGCTTTACTGACGTCGCCGGCCACGGTCGCCACTGTGTTGAGCGCCTTGTATGGCAGTCCCCACAGCAGGTCGGGACCGATCGTGTAGGCGCCCAGCACTGCGATGTTGTTGACCAGTGACGCCGCCATCGTGCCGAGGTCGAACCCCAACCCGACCATCTGCCGGGTGAACTGGGTGACCTGACCGACATCGTGGGCCAGCGCCGAGCTTAGGTGGGCGGCGGTCCCGACTAGCGCCGCGGCCACGGTATTGACCGCCGAGTTGACCAGGTAACCGGGGGACGACTGCGTCCCTACGGTGGACTTGCGTTGCAGCTCCTCGCCCAGAACTGCCAGCGTTACGCCGTCTAGAGCAGTCGGTGCCGATGGCGTGGCTGGAGCGTTGGGCGAACTCGCGGTAGTTGTCGCGCCGCTGGCGGTTAGGGCCGATGTTTTGGCAGCCTTCACGGTTTTGGTCGTGACAGTTTGAGCGGTACTTGCGGCGTTCTTGACCGCAGGCTTGAGGGCCGCTGGGGTGGCGACGGCCGAGACCGACGCGGCGAGCACATGGCTCGGAATCGCCGTCGCGGTCGCCGCGGCGGTGTCGTGCGGAGTCGATGTTGTCGCTGGCGGCGGATCAGCCTTTCCGGTCGCCGCGGCGGTGACCGGATGGGTTTCACCGTGGTGTGCTGGTCCTACCTGAGGCACCGGCGTTCTCGATGTCGGTCCTTCGCTCGAATGACCCGACCCTGAGTTTCGGGATGTGCCCAGGCAATCCCCGAAGACGTCGCCAGTGCCGCATACAGAGTCATCGCCAATGCGCACAACAGTGACCAGCGGAACTTCCGGGGATGATCTTCCAACACCGCGGTATGAAGAACCTTCGTTTCACTAGCGAATCCAGAAACCACAGCGGACGGCTCATTATGAGCGCACCGCTGCCTATCCAGGTGCGAAACGGTGTTTCTGGGATTCGCGCGGTTGGGAAGCGGCTGAAGGCACCCCAGAACCGCGACTGAATCGCGAATCCTCACCCAGTCGAACACCCCACAGCAGGTTTGCGCCAAAGGCCACCCCTAACTGGTACAGGGTGTCACACATCACGTACCGGCCCCTGGGCAAACCGGGTATCAATAGCTTGTGGGCGTGGTAGCGCGAATTCTTCAGACTCGTGGAGCGGCGCACGCCAGCGACACCTTCGGGACTTGGCGCGACCCGAAGCGCTACCTGTGGCTGTTAGGTCCGGTAACCCCGGGCATGGTCGGCCTGTCCTGGGTGCTGGTAAAGCTTACCGGCCTGTCCCTGTTCTGGTGGACCGGAATAGCTCTGACCTTTGTGATCGTGCCCGTTTTGGACCACCTCGTCGGGCCCGACCCGCATCAGGCCTCCGACGACACACTATCTCGGATCGAGGGTGCTCTCTTCTACCGGCTGACCACCTATCTACTCCTGCCCGCCCAATATCTGTCGGTGATCTTCGCGTGCTGGCTGTGGGCCGGCGGCGGCTGGGTCACCATGACACTCGCCGACAAGATCGGCTTGACGGCGTCGGTTGGCACCGTCGGCGGCATCGCCATCAACGCAGCGCACGAACTCGGCCACAAACGCGGCCTGTCCGAGCGCCGGCTGAGCAAGATCGCACTCGCCCAAACCTGCTACGGCCACTTCTACGTCGAGCACAACCGCGGCCACCATGTGCGGGTCGCCACACCCGAAGATCCGGCCAGCTCGCGCGTGGGCGAAAACCTGTACGCCTTCATAGCTCGGTCGATCATCGGTGGCTTGCGCTCGGCATGGCAATTGGAACGTACGCGGATGCGCCGCCTGCACAAATCCACCTGGTCACTGCACAACGAGGTACTCAACGCCTGGCTGATGAGCATCGTTCTGTATGTCGCCCTGGGGCTGTGGTTCGGGACCACCGTGCTGCCCTGGCTGATCGGCCAGGCCGCTATCGGCGTCTTTTTGCTGGAAACAATCAACTATCTGGAGCACTACGGCCTGCGCCGCCAGAAACTACCCAGCGGCCGCTACGAACACGTGCGCGCCACCCACAGCTGGAACAGCAACACCAGAATCGCCAACATCTTCCTGTTCCACCTGCAACGGCACTCCGATCACCATGCCAACCCGACGCGCCGCTACCAGGCCCTGTGCCACGCCGACGAAGCCCCTCAGCTACCCAGCGGCTACGGCACCATGCTGTTGATGGCGATGTGCCCGCCACTGTGGCGTCGAGTGATGGACCCACGGGTGCTCACCCACTACGCCGGCGATGTAAGCCTGGCCAACATACTGCCCGGATACGATCCGCGCCTGCACAAGCGCTACCCGCACCTCGCTGCCTACACCGTTCACTCAAGAAACAGCCGGTCTAAGCAGCGCGGGGCGGGGTGTATGGATCGACTTCGCTGCGGCCAGCGTGACCACGCCCTCTGCCACCGCGGTGCCCTCACGCGCGAACAGAAACCGTGAAACGTCCACCCCTTCGAACTTAAGCGATTCGGGGCGATGATGACTCTCGATACGAGATGCCTACGCTGAGCGGCGCGCAACTAGGGTTGTCGACGGGATGCGATACCTGATCGACCATCCACACGAAACCACCCCTCGCCTGAAGCGGGCCAATCGAATTGCCCGATGACGCACACCAGTGCAATAGTTATGCCTATTGATGTTGTTCTCGATGCCGTGCCACAGTCATAAGGACCGAAAATTATCTGGTACAGCAAACGAAATATTCTGGATGACAATTGCAGAAATCTACATTTATCGACCAAATGGGGACTATCTCGTTAACGGTGTTTCCGGCGGTTTCCATCAGTAGGTTTCGGCTGCCGGGAATCGGTCGCCGAACGTGATTGCAAACGCATTGAGCGCTGGCTTCCACCGCATCATCCATCGTGCCCTGCCCACCCCGGTGGGTTCCAGGGAACGCGTCACCAGATACAGTCACCTGAGCGCGGCCTGCTCAGTCGGAAAGTGCCCGCGGTGTCGACGGCATCTGAAATTTGACCCCCTGGCGGCATCTGAAATTTGACCCCCTGGGTTGGTGGTGGTGATTATTCCTCGGTGGTGGTGGCCACGGTAGGTGGGCGGCCGAGGTCGCGGTTTTTGAGTCGGTAGCTGTCTCCTTTGAGGGTGATGACTTCGGCGTGGTGCACGAGGCGGTCGATCATCGCTGCGGCGACGACGTCGTCGCCGAAGACTTCGCCCCAGCGGCCAAAGGCCTTGTTGGAGGTGACGATCAGGCTGGCGCGTTCGTAGCGCGAGGACACCAGCTGGAAGAACAGGTTGGCGGCCTCGGGTTCGAATGGGATGTAGCCGACTTCGTCGATGACGATGAGGGGGTAGCGGCCCATTCGGGTCAGTTCGTGCTGGATGCGGCCGCTTTGGTGGGCTTCGGCCAGTCGGGCTACCCATTCGGCGGCGGTGGCGAACAGGACCCGATGACCGGCTTGGCAGGCACGGATGGCCAGTCCGGTCGCCAGATGGGTTTTGCCGGTGCCCGGTGTGCCCAGGAACACGACGTTGTCTCGCGCGGTCACGAAGTCCAAGGTGCCCAGGTGAGCGATGGTGTCGCGTTTGAGTCCGCGTGCGTGTTCGAAATCGAACTCTTCCAACGCTTCGATTCAGGGGTCTAGTGCAACAGCTCCTATCTGGGGGGTTGTTGCATGCGTCCTGGCCCTCTGCCTTCGGTAGTGCGCCTGTTCTGGTCTCATGTCAGTTCTGAGCTGTCGATCGATGCGGCTGCGGTCGCTGCCGGCGTGTCGCCGGGCACTGGATGGCAGTGGTTTGTCAACGCTGGCGGGGTGAAACCCAAGATCGATTCGGCGCCAAGGAAGTACACCCGGCTGACTTTCGCCGAGCGTGAGCAGATCGGGCTGGCGGTCGCGGCGCAGGAACCGATCCGTTGCA
>NZ_JAYXBQ010000003.1:0-1233 GCF_039668335.1 Mycobacterium sp. SM3041
ACAACATCCATTGATTTGGGAGGTTGTCGTGCCCAGTGGGTATCCGCATTCGAAGCAGACCCGGCGGGAGTTGTTTGACCGGGTGTGTCAGGGCGCTCCATTAATCGAGACGGCCAAGGCGATGGGTGTGTCGACGACCTCGGCGTGGGTGTGGTGGCGCAACGCTGGTGCGATGAAACTGATCATGGGCAGCGGCATGCACGGGCTGGCCGAGGCCGGCGTTCCCGATCGGCCCGGTGGACGGGGGCATCGGCTCAGTCTCGATGAGCGCATCGCGATCATGCGGGGCCGCGATGCTGGCCTGACTTATGAGCAGATCGGTACGCAGATCGGCCGCCACCGCAGCGTCATCTGGCGTGAGGTGCGGCGCAACAGCAATGCCGACGGCGACTACCACGCCCGGATGGCACACGGGCGGGCGGCGCAGAGGTCACACCGACCAAAAGCGTTCAAACTCAACGACACCGCGCTGTGCGCCGCCATCGAAACGTGGATGGATGACGGGTGGAGCCCGAAACTGATCGCCGAGATGTTGGCCCGCGATCACCCGCATGACAGGCTCAAACGCGTGAGCCACGAAACCATCTACCAGTGCCTTTACGTGCAGGGCCGTGGCCAACTGCGCGCTGATCTGAACAAGTGCCTGTCCACCAAACGGGCCGCCCGCAAGCCCCGCGACCACACCGAACGCCGCGGCAAGTTCACCGATGTGTTCACCATCAGTGACCGGCCAGCCGAGGCCAATGACCGTGCCGTGCCGGGACATTGGGAAGGCGACCTGATCCTGGGTACTCGCGGCGGCAGCGCGATCGGCACCCTGGTCGAACGCAGCACCCGGTTCACCATCTTGTTGCACCTACCCGACGATCACACCGCCGACTCGGTGGCCGCGGCGATGATCGCGGCGATGAGTGAGCTGCCCGAACACCTGCGCCGCAGCATCACCTGGGACCGCGGCAGCGAGATGGCGAACTGGCGTGACATCAAACTGGCGCTCAAGGCGCCGGTCTACTTCTGCGATCCGCACTCACCCTGGCAGCGCGGGAGCAACGAGAACACCAACCGGCTGCTGCGGTTCTGGTTCGAAAAAGGCACCGACCTGAGCGTGCACACCAAAGCCGACCTCACCCGTATCCAGGACACCCTCAACAAGCGTCCCCGACCCACTCTCGATCTGGACACCCCAGCCCAACGCCTAGCCGCGCTCTTGAACCAAGCCGCCTAGCCACGTTG
>NZ_JAYXBQ010000040.1:0-913 GCF_039668335.1 Mycobacterium sp. SM3041
CGGGCACGTCGGGAGCGGCCCGACTGGTGGGGGTGTCGCGGCCGACGGTGATCAAGTGGCGGGATCGGTTCGCCGCGTTAGGCATTGACGGTCTGGACGATGAACCCCGTAGTGGTCGACCTAAGACTGTCGATGACGCGGCGATCCTGGCGGCCACACTCGATCCGCCGCCGGATTCGTTGGCGGTGACGCACTGGTCGAGTCGTCTGCTGGGTAAGTACCTCGGCGTCGGGGATGCCACCGTGGCCCGGGCGTGGCGACGCTACGGGGTCAAACCGTGGCGCCGCCAGACGTTCAAGTTTTCCACCGACCCCGAACTGGAAGCCAAAGTTCGTGACGTCGTCGGGCTGTATCTGAACCCGCCCGAGAAAGCGATCGTTTTGTGCGTAGACGAAAAATCGCAGATTCAGGCACTGAACCGGACCCAACCGATCCTGCCGATGCGCCCGGGTCTGCCAGAGAAGGCCACACACGACTACCAGCGCAACGGCACCGCGACCCTGTTCGCGGCACTGGAGATCGCGACCGGGAAAGTGACCGACCGCTGCTATGAACGTCACGGCAAAGCCGAGTTCCTCGACTTCCTCAAGACCGTGGCCCGGGCGTATCCGAGGCGCCGGCTACATGTGGTGTGCGACAACTACCACACCCACAAGCATGCGGACATCAACGCGTGGCTAGCCAAGAATCCGCGTGTGACACTGCATTTCACCCCGACATCAGGTTCCTGGCTGAACATGGTCGAAGTGTTCTTCTCGATCATCACCCGCCAAGCGATCCGCCGGGGATCGTTCGACAGCGTCAAAGAACTCATCGCAGCCATCGGCGCATTCATCGACGGTTGGAACCAACGTTGCCACCCATTCGTGTGGACCAAGACCGCCGACGAAATCCTGCCCCACGCCCGTAAAAC